>JAFRZS010000026.1 GCA_017442445.1 Clostridia bacterium | reverse complement strand
CCGTCTTCAAGTCCGTGGAAAGCCCACACAGGCATTTGCAAAACTTGCGAATAGCAAGCCATTCCGCCACCGCAACAAGGTGCAATCGCCGCAAACATCTCGGGATAAGCCATAGCGGTGTACCAGGTGCCGTAACCACCCATACTCAGACCGCAGATATAAACCCTGTCGGTATCAACATTATATTTTTCTATTATCATATCAATGAATTTTTTAATGCTTTCAATCCTCGCAACCCAGAAAGTATTTGACGGACATTGCGGCATAATTAAAATACAGTCTTTTAAGTTTTCGTCATTGACAATCTTTACAAAACCGTGAGAAAGCACTCTGTCAGTGTCCTCACCGCCGTCACCGCGTTCACCTACACCGTGAAGCTGAATAATCAACGCAGGTCTGTCACTTATATTTTCGGGTATGTATGCAATATAAGGAAAAATATTTTCATTGTTATCTTGTCTTATTATATTCATAGTAATTCACCTCAAAGGTATTGTAGCATAACAAATATGAAAAGTATATTGTTTTTTTGTATTTGGCGGCAATTATTTTTTTCTGTTCAATTCGGTTCTATTATTTTATTACGTGGGCTACAATCTTTTTGTAATATATCGCATTTGTTAAGGAGAGAAGTTTATTTTTATTGCAAATTTTGAAATTAAGTTATATAATGAAACCAATCATTAAATCATAGGAGTAATAATATGAAGCGGCTTATCTTGGACAAAGGAAAATGCAATTATCACATAGTGACCGGCACCATGCCTCATGAAGCGGAGCTTTATGCCGCATCGCAGTTGTCGTGGTATCTTTATAATGCATCAAAGGCATTCGTGCCTGTTTTTTCTTCGTTGGAGCGTTGTCCGAAGCGCTCACCCGAATTATGTATAGGCAATAACATCCGAGGTATTTCAGTTGATACGGACTGTCTTTCTGATGACGGATTCAGAATAAAAACTGTCGGTGAGGATATCGTTATTGCGGGAAAGACCCCAAGAGGTACACTTTACGGCGTTTATTACTTCCTCGAAAAATACATAAATTTCAGATGCTTTACAAAGGATATCGAAACATTTGACAATATAGAAAAATTAGAAGTCGAAGATCTTGATATCATTGAAAACCCTGCTTTTGAATATCGTGAGGTTTATTTCCGTTCGGCATTTGATGCTGATTTCTGTATAAAAAACGGGCTTAATTCAAATATGGCACACATTCCGAAAGAAAGAGGCGGAAAGATGAAGTTTTTTAACTTCCACCACTCGTTCTGCGACCTTGTACCGCCTGAAAAGTACTTTGATGAACATCCCGAGTATTTTTCCTTGGTTAACGGTGAACGTCAGAGAGAACACACTCAATTATGTCTGACAAATGAAGATGTTTATCAGATCGCACTCGGGACTTTGCGCCGTTGGATAAAAGAAAATCCCGATTGCAAGGTTTTTTCTGTTGCACAGAATGATTGCTTTTTCTACTGTACTTGCCCGAAATGCAAGGAGCTTGATGACCGCTACTCATCACCTGCAGGAAGTCTTATTACATTCATAAACCGCCTTGCAGATGATATAAAAGAAGATTACCCTGACGTATTGATTCACACCTTTGCCTATCAGTATTCAAAAAAAGCACCCGTCGGGCTGACTGTTGCGGACAATGTGATTGTCAGGCTATGCAACATAGAATGTTCGTGGGAAAAATCAATGGAGAAGAAAGCTGAAGAAAAGCCCGACTCAGAATCGGCAGGCTTTATTAAGAACATAAGTGATTGGGGAAAAATCTGCAAACACCTTTATATCTGGGATTATGCGTGTAATTTTGGTAACTATCTTCTTCCGTTCCCTAATTATAAATCAATGCCCGAAAATCTTCGTACATACAGAAAAAATAATCTCGTAGGAGTAATGCAACAAGGAAATTTCTCTTACGGCGAAGCTTCGGGAATGGCGGATTTGGAGTCATATCTTGCAGCAAGACTTTTGTGGAACCCCGACAGAGACGAAGATAAAATTATTGATGAATTCATCCTCGGAGTTTACGGCAAAAAAGCGCATCCGTACATCAGGGAATATATTGACCTTTTGTTAAAATCAATTGAAAAAAATGACTTATATATTTTCCACAATACAGATTCACCGATTTATTCCGATGAGCTTGTTGAAAAAGCGGAAAAGCTTTTTCAATCGGCAATAGAAACAGCAGATACTGAAAAACAAAAATGGTATCTTGAAAAAGAATATCTTTCCGTAATGTTTATGAAAGCATCGCGGATGCCGTTGGAGGATCCCGAAAGAGAAAAGCTGATTGATGAGCTTTATTATCAGATAAAAGAGTTCGGAATAACCGAAATCCGTGAGCGTAAGAATATCGAAACGAGCTTTGAAAATCTGCGTAAACACAGATACTTTGCGTCGGAAATCGCCTCGGAATATCATCTTTATTATATTATGAAGTAAGCGAAATCGATTCAGCATTACTTGTTTTGTTATACAGACTATGGTATAATTATTCTACTGATATATTTCAAAAATTAAGGAGATTGGTTATGAAATATAATTTTTGGTTTGTTGTAGGTTCGCAGTTTTTATATGGCGAAGAGGTTTTAAAAACGGTTGAAGCAAGGGCGAAAGAAATGGCAGAAAAATTGAGTGAAAAACTGCCGTTTCCGTTGATTTACAAAGTTACCGCAAAGACCAACAAAGAAATTACAGATATCGTAAAAGAAGCAAATTTTGAGGACAGTTGTGCGGGAATTATCACATGGTGTCACACCTTCAGTCCGTCTAAGATGTGGATAAACGGACTCAACAATCTGCAGAAGCCTTACTGTCATTTTGCGACTCAGTATAACAGAGAAATCCCGAATGACGAGATTGACATGGATTTCATGAATCTTAATCAGGCGGCGCACGGTGACCGTGAGCATGGCTTTATTGCGGCAAGACTCAGAATGCCGAGAAAGGTTATTGCAGGTTATTGGCAGGACGAAAAACCTCAGAAACGCATTGCAGATTGGATGAAAGCGGCTGTCGGCGTTGCGGTATCCAAGGATATGAAGGTTATGCGCTTTGGTGACAATATGCGCGAGGTTGCAGTAACAGAAGGCGACAAGGTTGAAGTACAGACAAAACTCGGTTGGCAGGTAAACACCTGGGCAGTCGGTGACCTTGTAAAAGAAATGAATGCTGTAACAGAAAAAGAAATAGATGAACTTATGTCTGTATATTCATCAGAATATGAAATCGCAACGGAAAATACTGAAGCGATAAGATATCAGGCAAGAGAAGAATTTGCAATAAAGAAAATGATGGACAAAGAAGGCTGTCAGGCATTTGCCAACACATTCCAGGACTTGTACGGTATGGAGCAGTTACCGGGTCTTGCAAGTCAGCACTTAATGGCACAGGGCTATGGCTATGGCGGTGAAGGTGATTGGAAAGTAGCGGCGATGACGGCAATTATGAAGGCTATGGGTGAAAACTCAAACGGTGCATCAGCTTTCATGGAAGACTATACATACCATTTGGCTGAAGGTAACGAATATTCTCTCGGCGCACATATGCTTGAGGTTTGTCCGAGTCTTGCCGCAGACGATAAAAAACCGAGGATTGAAACACATCACCTCGGCATAGGCATGAATGAAAAGGATCCCGCACGTCTTGTATTTGAAGGCAAGGAGGGTGATGCAATTGTTGTATCACTTGTAGATATGGGCGGAAGATTGCGTCTTATTTGTCAGGACATCGTATGCGTAAAACCGATTATGCCGATGCCGAACTTACCTGTTGCAAGAGTTATGTGGAAGGCTATGCCCAATCTTGCAGACGGTGTAGAATGTTGGATTACCGCAGGCGGCGCACATCACACAGTATTGTCTTACGATGTCAGCGCACAGCAGATGAAGGACTGGGCTCGTATGATGGATATTGAGTTTGTACACATTACCAAAGACACAACAGTTGATTCATTGGAAAAAGAGCTTTTCTTAAATGATCTGGCTTGGAAATTGAAGTAGGTGAGAGTATGTTGGAAGCTTTAAAGCAGAAGGTTCTGAAAGCAAATCTTGACTTGGTGAAGCATAATCTTGTTACATTCACATGGGGTAATGTTTCGGGAATAGACAGAGATACAGGACTTGTTGTAATAAAACCGAGCGGTGTTGAATATGACACGATGACCGCTGATGATATGGTAGTAGTTGACTTTGATGGAAATGTGGTTGAGGGCAAGTGGAAGCCGTCCTCGGACACACCGACTCATCTTGTACTTTACAAGGCATTCACGAATATCGGCGGAGTGGTTCACACACATTCACGGTGGGCAACCTCATGGGCACAGGCAGGCAGAGGAATTTTACCCTACGGCACAACGCACGGTGACTACTTTTACGGAGAAATTCCGTGCACAAGAAAAATGACTCCCGATGAAATCGGCGGAGAGTACGAAGCGGAAACAGGAAATGTTATCGTTGAAACCTTCAAAGACAAACCGTATGCGGATATCCCCGCAGTGTTAGTTCACTCACACGGCCCGTTTGCGTGGGGAACAGACCCCGACAATGCAGTACATAATGCGGTGGTGCTTGAAGAATTGGCATTTATGGCATACCACACCGAAGCAATAAACCCGAAAGTCATATCAATGCAACAGGAATTACTCGATAAACATTACCTCCGCAAACACGGAGTAAATGCTTATTACGGACAGAAATAAGCGAGGGGATGTTAAAAAATGCAGACCGCTTTGCAATAAGTGAATATAAAAATAAAAGAGGAGCGAAAAATTTATGTCACCTACTGAAAATAAACCGTTTAACTGTAGCGACACAAAGAAAAATATCTTTTTAATCGGCGATTCAATCCGTATGGGCTATTGTAATGAGGTAAAGGATTTACTTTCGGATAAAGCTGAGGTTTTCTTTGTTGACGATAACTGCCGCAGCACACAGCATATTATGATGAATCTCTGGGTTTGGGTCAGTATGTTCAGCGACACGAAAAAAGTTGACCTGGTGCATTTCAACTGCGGTCATTGGGATGCTAACCGTTGGCTTGAGGGCGGATTACCGCTTACGAGTGAAGAAGAATACGGAAGAAATATAGAAATAATTATTAAAATGTTAGCAAAAGAATTTCCCAATGCAAAAATAGTTTTTGCAACAACAACACCGATGAATCCGAACCCTGAAATGGCTATAGATTCAAGAACAACTCCCGAATTAATACGTTATAACGAAGTAGCAAAAGAGGTTGTCACCAAAAACAATATACCGATAAACGACCTCTTTGAAGTTACAAAAGATTGGGATGCTTCGTGTTATGCAGATTACTGTCATTATACAGAAGACACCAACAAAACTCTCGGCAAAATCGTAGCCGAAGCGTTGGAATTATATATTTAAACTGTATAAAACTTCTTTGTTTACAGATAATAGAAATGTTATCAATCAAACAAAGGAGTTTTTGTATATATGAAAGCAACAGGAATTGTGGGAAGAATTGAGGCTCGTGTTATAATAACACAAAAGTCGCTTAAAGCCGCATAAACACTGGGATTTTCACTGTTTTTTGTCCAAAAATTTTTTCGTGAAAATCGGCTATTTTCGACTTAAAATGCGAAAGGAGGGCCGTTTTTCACTGCTCTGGAGCAGCCAAAATTAAATATTCAAACTGTTACATGAAAAGCCGAATGGGTATCAAAACTCATTCGGCTTTTTTCTATAAATATAATTTCTTCAATGATTTTTCAATCTTTTATGGTATAATGGTTGTATGTGGAGGTGTCCAAATGAGGATTTTACTTGTTGAAGATGAAAAAAGAATGGCGCAGGCACTTTGCGAAATCCTGCGTCTTGAAAAATATGAAGT
>JAFRZS010000286.1 GCA_017442445.1 Clostridia bacterium | reverse complement strand
CACCAGAAAACGACAGATTCCGACAGGAATCTGTCGTTTTCAACTAAATCCACCCTTGCGGGTGGGTGAAATATTGCTTTGCAATGTGAAATACGCCTGCGGCGTGTGAAATTCGCCTCGACGGCGAGTGGGTGGATTTAATTTCATCTGAGGCAAAGCCGAAGATTTCATCAGCGTTAGCTGATTTCATCCTTGCATCAGCAAGGATTTCATTTTTGCAAGAGTTCGAAGTCATACGCGAAAACGGCAAAAATATCTTTTTTGTGTCCGTTGCGAAAGCGACGGCATATCACCACGCATAAGTGTGCATCAAAAATGCTTCCGCAACGATGAGATACAAAGCTTCGCTTTGATGATATACAATTTCTCCGAAATTGATGATATACACGGCTTCGCCGTGATATTATTGCAATATGAAACTTTTTATGATACAATTTACTTGATGAGGTGATAACGATGACCGAAAATAATATTTGGATGAAAGCTCAAAAAGTAAAATTACAGGTTTCAGAAGATATTTTACCCGGATTTAATATCGGATTTGACAAAAGAATACCCGATGAAATGAAGAATGAATTGCGATCTTTTGTGAACTGGATTGAGGACAATTACGTTATACCGATTACATTATGGGTTGATTTTGAGTACAAGCATTATTTAAAAAGTCAAGACGGTATGCGTGTTGGATATTTGTTTTATTGGTCAGATTTTTCCTCATACCCTGTGTTTGAAAATAAAGAAGATATTCCTGAAATTCGTCTTCCTGTACGAACAGAACACAGCACACTTGAAGAAATACTCACATCATTTATTGAAGCTGTTTACGACTATTATGCTTGGATTTGTAATGAATTAAATGAGAGTTTTATTCCTGAAGAAGATATTGTTGAAGAAATCCTTCAGAAGTATTTATCTGCAAAATGATTTATTAGAAAATAAGGAGCGTTTTTATGAAAAATACAAAATTTTGTCCTAAATGCTGTTCGGGGAATATTATCAGAATTGACGGATATGTAGGACCGTACGGTTCAGGAAATAATATAATGACGGGCGCTACTCTTTTTTCTGCGATAAATGTAAACAGATATATATGCTGTGATTGCGGATTTACTGAAGAGTGGATTGATAAAGAAGATATTGAAAAAGTAGCGAATAGTAAAAAAGCAAAACGATAAGTTTTTACGGAGAAATGTTGTGAGAAGACTTGACTTTTATAAAAAGTATTATGAAATTACTGATCGCATATACACAGACAGAATAGTTTGGTATGCAAAAGAACATGAAAAATATTGGAGAAAGGGACAATTTCATATCTCAAAAACAGAGAGAAGATTTTCCATCGCCACTCAATATGGTATTTTATTAGCTACAATAATTCTTTTTGCAATTAGGAATTATTGGGGTGGTGCTATTGGTTGTCTTTGGTTTTTATGTTCATCTATAATCACGACTGATTTTTCTATTATAAAAATAGAAATTTTGTATCACATTTATAACAGTAATAATCTGTACACTAATTTGCTGTATCAAGCATTTTTAGAAAAACCTTTAGAACTACCACAAACTAAGAAACAAATTTCGGGCTTTGTGAGGATAAACAGAAATAAGTTAGTTGCAAAATATTGCGTGGTATTCAGAAAGAAACATGAAAAAGTATTTTTAATAATAACACCCTTCAAAATTAAACTAAAATCAAAATCTCTGAATATAGTTTTTAATGACCGGACTAAGACGTTAGATGAAATATCAGATGATATTTCAGAAGCTTTAAAAAATATGTAAACATAACTTAAAAGAAAAAGCACTATCTCATTTTAGCTGAGATAGTGCTTTTGAAAGTTTTTAGTCTTACGGGCGTTTGATACTGAAGTTGAGGACGAGTGCGAAGAGTGAAAGTCCTAAAAGTAATGCAAACGGTGCTACATAGCCTCCTGTTGATAAGAGAAGACTGCTGCTTGCAGTAGCTATGAATGATGCGGGGATAAGGTTAAAGTTTGTTATACTGAAGTTTGTGGGGAAGTATTTCGGACCGTAGAATGCTGCTGTAAATGCAGATACAACTGTGGGACATGAGCCGTAGGATATACCTGTGAAGCAAAGTCCGACGATGCAAAGGGGAAGTGAGTGGAGATATACTGCAAGCAAAGTTACACCTGCAGCAACGATTGTAATAAGGTTTGCTGAAAGCATTGTCTTACGGCGACCGACTGCATCAAATAAAGCACCTGTTAAAATTCTGCCGAGACCGTTACAGATTGAAAGAACACCGACCAATGTAGTAGCGAGTGAGTTTTCAGCGCCGACTGATAATACAAGGTCTTTTGCGAAGCTGATAACAGAGTTACCGACAGCTGTAAGACATACAAGGCAGATGAATGCGCGCCAGAATGTAAAGCGCTTAATCATTTCTTTTGTAGTAAAGTCTTTTGTTTCAAAGTTTTCCGTACTTGCTTTTTTTGTAGCTTTAGCTTCGGGGAACTGAACACTTTCGTCAGGACGTTTGAGTAAAAGTCCCGATATAACAAGAACTACCGCAAGAACGATACCTAAAATTATGTAAGTTTTGCTCCAACCGATGCTTTCGTTATTAAAGAAGTTTTCAATAACATTTCCGAGAATTAATGTACTTGCGCCGAAAGCCATCATAAGCATACCTGAGCAGAAACCTTTTTTGTCAGGGAACCATGCGCTGACTGTTGAAATTACAACATTGTAAGCGATACCGATACCCGAACCTGCCAATACTGCATAGAAGATGTAGAGATATACGATGTTTCCTGTTACACAGCCGGTAAGAACAAAACCGAGACCGCAAAGAACACCTGAAATAATAATTGCAAGTTTGGTGCCAATGAGTTTCAAAAGCTTACTGCCGACGAAAACACCGATGCAGAAGAAACACATAGTGAGTGTGAAGTTGAATGCCAATGAAGAACTGCTGAAATTAAATTCAGCTGCAAAAGGTGCTTTGAGAATTGACCAGGCATATAAGACACCTGAGAATAACATAGCAAATACACCGATTG
>JAFRZS010000285.1 GCA_017442445.1 Clostridia bacterium | reverse complement strand
ATTTTATAATGGGTGTGGGTGAAACCCACCCTTCGTTTTGCACTTTGCGTTTTGCACTTTGCATTAAAAAAATAACCGCATCAGCGGTTATTTTTTTTATCTCTGTAGTATTGTGTTTTGGGGTTGGGGTGAGGTGTTGAGTCCCAGAGCTTCTGTGCTTCGTCCTTCCATGCCTGTGCAAACTTATCGCAACGCGCACAGACCGTGTCAACATCTTCGGGTGCAAGGAAGTCGGTTGATTTTGCACCTGTTTTCTTTATCATTTCTCTCAGCTTTTCAGGATTTTCAAGCATCGGACAAGGTCTGAGGTGATTGTCGTTGAAAGGCTGATTATGATAATATTCCTGGAAAAGCGGATTATTAAGTGCCTGTAAGAGTGTGTGTTCTCTGATATTGGAATCCGCAAAATGAATGAATACGCAAGGCTCAATATCTCCTGCAGGATTTACATGGAAATAGTTTCTGCCGCCTGCGATACATCCGCCGACATATTCGCCGTCATTCTGGAAATCGACAATAAACATTTTTTTGCCTGTTTTTGAATTACGGACTTTTCTCAACCAATGATAAAGTTCTTTTCTCTGCTCAACTCTCGGAATGAGATCGGGTACTGCATGAGCGCCTACGGGCATATAATTGAAATACCAGGAGAATTTAACTCCCATTTCAATCATCTTATCAACAAACTCGTCAGATGTTACAGCTTCAAGATTCTGTGATGTGTAGCATACTGAAATTCCGTAAAGAAGCTTGTGCTTTTTCATAAGCTCCATTTTTGAAAGAACGGTTTTGTGGATTCCGTCACCTCTGCGGGCATCGTTACTTTCTTCACTGCCTTCAATTGAAAGTGCGAATGTGAGGTTGCCGACTTCTTTTACTTCTTCGCAGAATTTTTCATCAATAAGAGTGGAGTTTGTATAAACTAAAAATACACAGTCCTGAAATTTTCTGCAAAGCTTTAAGATATCATTCTTTCTGATAAGCGGTTCGCCGCCTGTGAACATATAGAAATGTGTGCCGAGCTCTCTGCCCTGAGTAACAATGGAATCCATTTCGTCATAAGTGAGTTCTTTTTTGTTATCGTACTCTGCTGCCCAGCAACCCTTACATCTTAAATTACAAGCGCTGGTCGGGGACATGAGAATAACCCAAGGGAAATTGCAGTCATATTTTTCTCTGTTTGCTCTGACTGTTTTTGTTCCGTGAACACCTGCACCGAGACCGAAAGCGAGTATCATTTTAAGAACGATATTTTCGTCAATCTCAGTTATCATTTTCTTGGCGAGACCTGTCCAGTTATTATTGGGGTCAGCGGCGCCTTCTTTAAGTTTTCTGAAGTTGTCGGAAGGGAAGATTTTACCGACAAACATTTCTGCAAAACCGACAAGCTTGGGCATATTTTTATCAGGGTCTTTTTTAACATATTTCAAGAGTCTTTTTACAATCTGTCCGACAATAGCTCTCTCGGTTTTTTCTTTAAAAGTCATAGCTGTAGAGATTCCTTTCCATTTGTCAAAAAATAGTGCAGTTAAATTATATTATATAATATGATGGACGAAAAAACAAGAGTTTTTCTTAATCGGAGGAAATAAATGGCATATTTTATTTCAAGAATCAGCGAATTTCTCTGGGGCCCGTTCTCTTTGGTCGCATTTTTAGGCGTAGGTATATATTTATCCTTCAGATTAAAATTTTTTCAAGCTTTTAAAATCGGCGTTTGGTTTAAGAGTACAATCTTATCGCTTTTCAAAAAAGAGGTCAGAAAAACCGACGATAAAAATTCAATATCTCAGTCACAGGCGCTTTTTTCATCACTTGCGGCGTGTGTCGGCACAGGAAATATTGTGGGAGTTGCAACAGCAATAGCACAAGGCGGTGCGGGTGCGGTCTTCTGGATGTGGGTTTCGGCTTTTTTCGGAATGATTACAGCATACTGTGAAAATTTTCTGTCCGTAAAATACCGTTTCAAAAATAAAAAAGGTGAGTGGTTCGGAGGAGCATCGGCATACTTGAAAAACGGAGTAGGTTCTGATTTTCTTGCTGTGATTTTTTCCGCACTCTGCACATTTTCTGCATTCGGAATCGGCAATATGACGCAGGCTAATTCCGTTTCCCTATCTCTCGGTAAAAGTTTTTCGGTGCCGCCTGCGGTCAGCGGAATTGTCACAGCTTTTTTTGTAAGCGTTGTCATTTTCGGAGGACTCAGAAGAATAGCAAAATTCACAGAAAAAATTGTACCGCTTATGAGCGGAATTTTTCTCATATCTTCCTTTATAGTAATAATAAAATTTTCCGATAATATTCTCCCGGTTTTCAGAACAATTTTTAAAGAAGCATTTTCACTCAGAGCTGTCGGTTCGGGGACTATGGGCTACGGAATAATGAAGGCGATGCGCTTTGGGATTGCAAGAGGAATTTTTTCAAACGAAGCCGGACTCGGTACAACGGGAATAATCCATGCGGCATCTGATGTAAAATCTCCGTCAATTCAGGGAATGTGGGGAATTGCAGAGGTTTTTATTGATACTATTTTAATGTGCACCGTCACGGCGCTGACAATTTTATGCACGGGTGTATGGAACACAAGCTCAACATCTGACGGAGTACAGCTTAATATTGAAGCCTTTGCGACGGTTTTCGGAAATTGGGCACCGTATATTTTAAGTATCTGTCTTGTGTTATTTTCGTTTGCGACGATTATAGGCTGGTCATATTACGGAGAAATAAGCTCAGGCTTCGCATTCGGGGAAAAATCAAAACTACCCTACAAAATTGTTTACATAATCTGCGCTTTCCTTGGCTGTGTGATGAAACTTGAAACCGTGTGGAATATTTCGGATATATTTAATTTTCTTATGGCAATTCCCAACTTATATGCACTGATTGTGCTGTCAAAAGAGGTAAAACAGCCCTGAAAGCACTAAACACACACAAATAACACATTTTGTTTACAATTTGTTAACAAATTTGTTCTATGAAACGCACAAAGTCAATTTATAATAAACAGCAGTAAATGAGTTTTCCATCATTTCTTTTTATTAGTTTCTCTTTCCTAAACAGAAGCACCGAAGATTCCTCTTCGGTGTTTTTGTTTTTTATTAGTAGATAGCAAAAAACCTTATTCCCCAAAGATTAAGGGAATAAGGTTGATAAATTAAGGTGTTGTTTTATTTACCTGATTTAAGTTTTTGTTTGGTGAGGAGATATTCTGCTCTTACCTCAGCTTTATTTTTGCCTATGTAACCGACAAATTTGAATGCCGAGAATAACATTGCAATTATTGCACCTGCCGAGCAAACTATGAAATCCACCATGGTGTCAACGAGTCCCACATCTGAAAGCGGTAAAGATGTCTGAAGCTCAAGTCCGTACAATCTGTCCATTGAAAATTCATAAAATTCCCAACCGACCGCAACTGTCATCGCCGCACAGAGAGCAAACATTGAAGCGAGTGCGACGCCGACAGGTCTTTTTTTACCCTGAACAATCAGTGCGAGGTCAAATGCAACCGATGCTGAGATAACGCCCGACAAAAAGTGTGTAAGAAGGTCAATATGCTCAAAGGTTGTGAGCTTATTTACTGTTGTACCGACAACACAGCCGAAGCAGATGAAAATATTAAGCTTTGTCTGGAAGGAGTACGGAACTTTTGTGATAAAAGTTTTACCGCCCCACAGCTGAAACATATCCCAGAGGAATGTAAAAATTATTGCAAATATTGCCTGTAAAAACTGCACGTTGTAGCTGAGAAAGAGTGCGGCAATTCCCCATACAAGCAGAAGCGATCTGCATACAATCCAAGTAATTGTGTGGGATAAGGGTATTCTGTCAATGTCTCTCGGTTTTCTGATACTCATAATTATTTCCTTTCGGTATTTAAGATAATTTTGCAACATTTGTCAGCAAGATTATCAGATGTTTTTATTTCAAAGTCTTTTGTCCAGGAAGAAACTTTTTTGTTAAAGTTCTCGTTTGCGAGTTCCTTAAGACAAATGTCTTTGTATTTGTTGTAATAGCTTTCCTCATCTTTGGACATATCCTTTAAAACAACGAGAAAAATATATGAGTCTGAGGAAATTACACCGGGTTTATTGTATTTAAGCTTTGAAGCGGAGTCAAAGAAATTTTTCGGGAAGAATGCACCGCCTTTTTTATACACGGTTATTTCTGCTTCGGACGGCTCATAGCCATGTGCTTTTAAATATGATTCTTTTACATAGTTGATATCAAGACCGTCGGCAATTTGTTTAGCCATCTGCGAAAATTCGTTCTTCAGTTTCTTGATTTCATTTTCATCAAGCTTTACAAGATTTCCGTTTTCATCGGTCTGAGTGAGATAACCGGTAATCGCCTGAAATGCGATATACTCGGAATAAAAATATTCTTTAATTTTTTTCTGCGGTATTTCTTCTTTTCCGCCCTCGGCATAGAGAGAAGTTAAAAGAGTGTTGCGATACTCTTCGGAGGTTCTGACTTTTGTGAGAGTAGTTCTTGAAATGCCGAGAGATTTATAATATTCGTTAAAAGTATGCCAGAGATTTTCAACATCGGAAGCAATAGCTTCTTTTTGCAGAACGGAAAGAGAAAGCTTTGATTGCATGAATTTTGTGTTGACTGTTACATATTCTGTTGCTTTTTTATATCCTGCTTCGCGAAGCTTTTCGTTTGTCGTAAGTGACGGGTTTTCTGCTTTTGCCTGAGTAAGAAAATATGTAAAAAGTTCTTCGGAAATTTCCGCATTACCGACAGAGATAACCTTACGCTGTGAAAAACACGATGAGAGAGAAAACAAAAGTATCAAAGCAATAAATAACGCTGTAAGCTTTTTCATTTTCTCACCCCCGGATACAGTAATTATACACTAACGGATTTTAAATTGCAAGAATAAAAAGTTCAGCGTGTAAATCGTGAGCTCAGACAAGGCTGTAAAAATTATTACAGCCTTGTTTGAACTTAAAAATGTTACTTCAGTTCTTTAAAAATATATTTCTGTTCTTTTGCGTATTTTATTATATCTTCCATCGCGTCGCAGTTGTCCTGAGATACACTGTGGAGCAGGATTATTGCACCCGGATGAAGTCTTGATGTGACTTTTTCAAAAGCATAATCTTTACCCTTCTGATTTTTCACATCCCAGTCGGCATAAGACAGCGACCAGAAAACACTTTTATATCCGAGTGACGATACAAGCTCAAGAGCAGACTCCGAGTAATTACCTTCGGGAAAGCGGAAAAGCTTTGAAGTGTAACCGAATTTTTCTCTCAGATAGTTTTCACATTCAGCAATTTCATCAGCCATTTGCTGTCTGCTGATTTCTGAAAAATCTGAATGACTTGCCGAGTGGTTTCCGACGGTGTGACCCTCGTTAATCATTCTTGCAATCAGCTCGGGTTGAGTTTTAATCTGATTGAGTGTGCAGAAAAAAACAGCCTTTACATTTTCTTTTTTCAGGATATCAAGAATTTTTGCCGTGCAACCGTTTTCCCAACCGCAGTCAAAAGTCAGATACAGATTTTTATCTTTCGTCTTGTTGTCATAGGCGATTGCATTGTAGGAAACGGAGTCAAAATATTTTTGATTTTCAATAGAAATACTGTGAGGCTCTCCGCCTTCAGCTACTCCGTAGCTGTGTTCTTTTTTTGCAGTTGACAGACCATTTTTGTTGTCGGGGTCTGATGCTTTGTATGAAATTTTTTCAAGCGGTTTTCTGCCTGTGAAAGTGTTGTATTGAACCGTAGTTGTGTTTTTTACATCTGTTACATTTTCCGTATCGGGAGTGTTCATACAGCCTGATACGAAAATAAGGGCAAGAGCAAGAAAAATAATTTTTTTCATATTACTTTAAAAGTGAATTCATTCCTGAAAGCATAGTTTCGATATACTGCTTAGCTGTATTTTTCTTCTGAGGCATCATGCTTCCGATAATAGCTGCACCGCCTGTTACCATCATGCCGATGCCGATACCCTTGATAACATTTTTTGTTGTACTTTTTTTCATCATTTTACCTCCTCTGAATTTTAGCCGTTGGCTTAAATTTATTTTGCCCTGTGATATTTTCAAAAATCATAGACGAAATGCAAAAAAGATGGTAAAATAACTTCATTAAGATTAGTTTTCCGGAGGAATATTATGGAAAAAAATGAACGCACTCTTAACATAGTTCTTGTGGAGCCTGAAATTCCGCAGAACACAGGAAATATTGCAAGAACCTGTGCCGCAACAGGCGCACGTCTTCATATCATTGAACCGATGGGTTTTAAAATTGACGATAAAAAACTCAAACGCGCGGGACTTGATTACTGGTATTTGCTGGATATAACTTATTATAAAAATCTTGAAGATTTTTTTGAAAAAAATAAAAATGCCGCATGCTTTTATTTTTCCACAAAAGCGCAGCATATTTATTCGGACATAGAATATCCCGATGCTTCTTATTTATTTTTCGGAAAAGAAACGGCGGGATTGCCTGAAGAGTTACTCCATGCAAATCCCGACCGATGTGTACGAATACCGATGATTGACGATGCAAGAAGTCTTAATCTCTCAAACAGTGTTGCTGTCGGAGTTTATGAGGTCTTGCGTCAGTGGAGCTTCCCGACACTTAAATGCAGCGGTGAGCTCACAAGGTATCAATGGTAAATTTTTTCCGTCTGATATCTGCTGTGAACAAAGAAACGAAGCAGAGTGCGGACCATACTGTGCCGATGGCACATACTGAAATTAAAATAATATTTGAAATGCTGTTGTTAAGTGAAAGCTCTGCATCAATTGTTTCGGTTGATGTAATCTTGCTGACAACGGCATTTTTCATTATCTCCTCACCGATTTTTGTTACACTCAATTTTGATTTTGCGAAATTGAGGAAAGCACAGTTATAAACGGCTGTCTGTTTGAAAGTTTTTTCAAAATTTTCTTTTGAGATATACATAACAGACTGCGTGGAATTATCGGAGATGCTTGAAATTTTTATTTTACCCGTCGTGCCGTCGGGAAGCTTTGTTTCAAGTGTATCGCCTTTTTTCTTTGAAAGCTTTTCGGAAAGTTTTTCGGAGATTATTACACCGTCATTTTTCAAAGCATCTGATGAAATAAATTTGTTAAAATCTTTCGGATTTTCAATTACAAATAAATCATAATTTACTGTGCCTGTTACGGTGACCTTCTGCGCAAAGAGTGATTCTTTTACAGGAGAGTTTGCAAAGATTGCTTTGTCGGAGCTCTCTGTCGGGAATGAAAAATCAGCGAGCGCATCGTAAACTATTCCCTGACCTTTTGCAAGACCTGCTTTTGCGGAAATGAAATTACCGAGTAAAAATCCGCCTGATGTGAGAACGAGAATCAAGCTCAATCCGGTTGCAATAAGAGAGGTTGCAAGGTTGAATTTTTTTCTGTTTTTCTTGGGCGCAAAGTTTGTTTTTGTAAAAATTATTGCAAACAAAACAGGAACCGGAATTACAAGAACAACCGCAATAATTACCATGTTCAGAATAGGAACGGGCATTTCAATTGTCGGAATTGCAAATTGGATATCAAGTACCGATTTTACAAGCAACGGTGTGATGTAAGTTGTGAAAACCACACCGCAGAGTGTTGCAAAAATATAAATCGGAATAAATAAAATCATATAGGATTTTACAACAGATGCCTTTGTAAGTCCGAAGGTGAGAAGCTTTTCAAAGTCATAGTTTTCAGCATTAACCAACTTAAGCATTGTAAGAATACAGATACCTGCAAGGAGAACAGCTGCAATTATTGCAAGAGCAAGTGATACTCCCGAAACAGTAGAAACAGTTGAGTCAAGAACATCGTAACCTCTGATTGAACGGACATCTGATACAGACCATGTAGCAACATCGGCATTGTTTACAAGAATCTCGTTTGTTTCAAGTGAACGGTTAAGATTTTCAATTTTTTCTTCACCCTGAGTTTTTAATTCGTTGTATTCTTTTTCATAAACTTCTTTATTTTTCTTTGCATCTTCAACTTTAATTCTAAGCTCTGCGAGTTCAACTTTTAATCTTAAAGTTTCATTTGAAATTGCATTTTCACCGGACAGAATATCCTGGTTTCCTTCTTCAATTTCTTTAGCTCTTTCGTCAAGCTTTTTCTTGCGTTCAACAAGCTCGTTTTCTGTCCTGACAAGAGTAGCTGTGTCGGCATCATAGTTATCAAGAATTTTTTTGAACTGATTATAAAGAGCAGTGGCATCATCAAATTCAACTTTTTTAACTGCATATTTCATCTGCTGTTCGGAAAGGCTGAGCTTTGCAGCTTGTTTTTCTTCAGAGGTATCTCTTGCGTATCTCTGCATTTTTTTGATGAAATCTCTCTCTTCTTTTACTTGCGTATTAGCAAGTAATGCTTCAAAATCAGGCAATTCTGAAGGATCTGTATAACTTGCAATTACCTTCTGATTGAGAACTATTCTTGCTTCAATTGCTTCAAGCTGTGCTTTGGCTGTTTCAACCTTTTCATACTGCGCGGCAATATTTTCGTTAGCAGCCGCAAAGTTGTTGGCGTATGAGCTGATGTCGATTGATAAATTTTCTCTGTCCTGATTATAACGCGCAAGGTCAGCAAAATATTTATCGGAAACCTTTAAGAAATCAGATTTTTGTTCAAGTAATTTTTTCTGATTTTCATTAAGAGTGCCGTCAATTTCAGCTTCCTTATCTGTCAGAATTTTATTGCCGTCAACGGCATATTTTAAAATTTCATCAAGCTTTTTCTTTGAAGCAGCAAGTTCTTTTTCAAAAGATTTTGTGAAAGCTTCAAGCTCTGTTCTGTCCTTTTCGATTTGCTCTTTTGCAATAGCTGCAACAAGCTCTGCTCTTGCTTCAAGGCGTTCTGCACCGAGTGACAAAACCTCCTGAGAAAAGCTCTGGATTTTTTTGAAATATTCACTGCCGGAATAGTTGTAGTCCTGAAGATTGCGCAGACGGACATAAAGCTCTGTAAAGTTATCTGTTGAAAAAACATCTTCGTCAATATAAACTAAAGCATCAAGCTTACCGCTGCCGACATTTTCCGAGCCGAGATTTTTGGTAAGATATGTGGGTACATCAACAGTACCGACAACTAAAAACTGATCACGGGTGAGCGAAGAAAAAATGTCCGCACCGTCACCAGAGAGTGTAATGGTTGAGCCGATATTGATACCGTTCAATTTACACGCATCGGCATCAATGAGACATTCATATTCTCTTTCGGGGAAACGTCCTTCTTTGATTGTAAGACGGTTGATGTTTCCTTTGTCGTTACTCTGTGCCAAAGCGATGTTCATTGATGAAACTTTCGCCGTAGCTTTTGTGCCGTTTTCGGACTGAACAAACTTATCGCCTACGGAAAAGAATGCGTTGACCGTTGAAACAGCCATAACGGATTCCACCGAAGACATTTGTTCAACGGTGTTTGCATCTGCGGTTGAAAATCCTATGGTAGAAGTTATTTTTACATCCATAAGATTAGAACCTGACAGATATTTATAAAGTGAAGTTTCAACTGCATCGGGTAAGCTTGACAGTGACAGGAAAAGTCCTGAGCCCAGAGCCGCTACAAGAAACAAAGCTATAAAACAATAAAGCTTTTTGTGTAGATTTTTGAAGAAAATTTTATTCATCAGTTTCAGATTCCTTTATCTCAACTTTTCTGACAGTTATTGTTGTATCGGCAACTGTCGCTATAGAAGAATTGTTTGTTGCGAAAATAACGGAAACACCCATTTCGTGAGAAGCCTGAACCAAAAGTCTGATCACAAGCTGAGCATCTTTATCATCAAGACCTGCAATCGGGTCATCGCATAAAATAAGTGAAGGCTTTGATGCGATTGCAAGAGCAACTGAAAGCTTCAGTCTTTCGGAATACGAAAGCTCGGAAGGATATGACTCTTCTTTATCTGCAAGACCTACAACCTTGAGAGTATTTTTAAGATTGAGTGCAGATTCCGAATAACGCGTATAGAGAGTATAGTTTTCCTGAACGGTAAGCTCGTTGAAAAGATTTCCGCCATGTCTGACAAAAGAGAGTTTACCTCTTAAAAATTTTGCAAGGGCAGATTTTTTGAGATTTGTTATATCTTTTTCCTCAAAAATTATCTCGCCGCCGTCAGCTTTATTTATACCGCAGATAAGATTTAAAAATGAAGTTTTACCTGAACTTCCTTCACCGAGAAGAACGCAGAACTGACCTGCATCAAGAGAAAAATCAAACTCGTCAAGAATGACTGTTTCAGATTTTTTATTTTTATATTTCAGAGAAATATTCTTTAATTCCAATAAACTCATAGTTTTCTCCTTCTTTGTAATTTATTCAGATTCAATTATACACCAAAACACAGCAAAAAAGCAAGTACCAAACATCTGACACTGAGATAAAAGACAAGAGCAAAGATGTAAGAAGCTTCCACCCACCCCTCAAAATCAAAACTGCTGAGAGAATTTCCCTCAGCAGTTTCTTTATCGTGTCGCAACAACAAGGAGCTACGCGTCCTGAATTAAAAAATGCGTGACCGAAGCCACGCATGAAAAATACGAGGCTTATTTGTTGCGACACAAATTTTCTACACTTACACAAAGCTGCGAAAAAGCCTGTATTTTTACCAATTAAAAATACAACCTTATGTAAGTAATTATTAAATTTGTGTCGCAAACTTATTATATCAGATAATATGAAATTTTACAAGACTTTTATTGGTTTGATATATTTAAAATCCGCAATTATATTTTGATATCATGATATCAAAATATAATTGCGTGTGGACGGAGTCCACCCATTATTCTGCATTCTGCACTTTTCAGAACCTTGTTTCAATTATTTTATCACAGCTGTCGGGAGAATATTTCCAGACATCAATGTGGTTTGCATCAGAGAAATATTGAAGCGGTGATGCATTTGTATTTGTTTGCTCAAAAGCATCTACTATAATTAACTTGATTTTCATTTTGTCAGGTATTATACTTTTTATATAAACACTTGCAAAATAGTCGGCTTCAACATTTCCGACAACCTCGGCAAGACCTGCAAGATTGGGAGCTAACTCCACAAAAATACCGAAATTTTCAACCGACCTCACAATTCCGGGAACAGTTTCACCGACGGAGAACATTCTTGCATTTTCACTCCATGTGCCGAGAAGCTCTTTGTGAGTAAGCGTTACTCTGCCGGATTCATCAACAGATTTTACAACAGCCTTTATATCCTGATTTATGTTAAATCTTGCTCTCGGGTGTGGTATTCGGGATACTGAGATGCTGTCAATCGGCAAAAGCGCACTTATTCCTGCGCCGATATCGGCAAAAACTCCGAAGTTTTCCATATGAGTGACTCTCGCATCAATTACATCACCCGGTAAAAGCTTTGAAATGTATTTTTCCTGACATTCAAGCTGTGCCGCTTTTCTGCTGAGAACGGCGTATGTATTCATATTTTCGTCGGTTTCAAATTTCAGAATTTTAAATGCTACGGTTTTGTTGACTCTTGAAATAAGCGCAATATCACGCACACTGCCGTCATCAATACCGATAGCACCTTCCACTCTCGGAATTATCCCTTTGATAACTCCTAAATCCACATGGAGATTATGCTCTCTGTCGCAGAGTATGGCTCTGCCTTCAACAGTTTCACCTGTGGCACAGGCTTTTTTCAGATTTTCCAAAGAGGATAAAACTGTTTTATTTTCTTCGGTTGAGAATTTATAACCTTCAGGTAAAAATTTTTTCATTATTTTTGTTCACCCTTTCCGTTGCGTAATAAAATATATGCAAGGAAGTCGCGGAGGTATTCATCATGCAAAGAAAAAACAGAATAAATTTATTTGACACAATAAGAGGCTTTGCACTTATCAGTATGATACTTTATCATTTCACATATGATGCAGTCATGATTTTCGGACAAAGGTGGACATGGTTTTCATCTGAATGGGCAACCGTTTGGCAGACATCAATTTTTGTGACATTTATATTTCTTTCGGGTGCGGTGTCATCTCTTTCCGAAAAGGGACTGAAACGGGGTCTTATTGTTTTAGGAGGCGGACTTCTTGTAACAGCTGTCACACTTATTTTTATGCCCGAACAAAAAATTCTTTTCGGAGTGCTCAGCTTTTTAGGCTGCGCGATGATAATAAAACATTTTTTAAATCCCGTACTCAACAAAATAAACTCCGTTGTCGGTTTACTTTTTTCAGCAGTATTTTTTATTCTGACATACAATTTACCTAACAGCAAATTTTTTATATGGGACTTACCCGAAGCATTAAATTCCGTAAAATTTTTATTCCCGTTAGGCATCACTTACAGAGGATTTTTCTCCGCAGATTATTTCCCGATTTTTCCGTGGATTTTTCTTTTCTTTTTCGGAATGTTTTTGTGTAAGCTCACACTCAAAAGATTGCCTGAAAAAATAAAAAATTTCAACATCAGACCGATTTCATTTTTAGGTCGTCACACTCTTGAAATTTATATCGCACATCAACCGATTTTATATGCACTTTGCTATTTGATTTTTTGAGGAGATTTTATGAAGCTTAAAGCGGATAATAAGAATATATTTTTCATTTCATTTTTAATTATTGCTTGTGCTGTTTTACCTGTTATGATTGTAAACGGCGGAAATTTTTATCTTGTCGGCGATTACATGACACAGCAGATTCCGTTTATAAAAGAGTGTAAAAGAATGTTACTCTCAGGAAAGCCGTTCTGGAGCTGTAACACTTTTTTCGGCACTAATTTTTTAGGTACATATTCATTTTATAATTATGCAAGTCCTTTTTACTGGCCGTTGTTTTTGGTACCTGAAAACTACTTAGGAACAGCGCTCGGAATAACCTTTGCATTAAAACACGCAGTTGCCGCACTCACTTCGTTTGTATATCTGAAAAAGCATATTAAAACTCCTTATTTTGCTTTTGTCGGAGCTATGCTTTATGCGTTTTCGTCCTTCTCAACGGACTCAAGCTTTTATTATCACTTTATTGATGTAATTGCGGTTTTTCCTTTAGTTTTATATCTTACGGACGAAGTGTTGGATAACCGCAAAAAAGTTCTGCTTTCTCTTGCGGTTTTGTTAAACTCAATAATAAACTATTACTTCCTTTTCAGCACGTCAGTTTTCTTCATAATTTATTTGTTTTTCAGAGTAAAATTCAGTGACAAAAAATATAATTTTAAAGATGCGGTTCGCTGTATTCTTTATTATGCAATCGGCGGTTTTGCTTCTTTTTTCATATTGCTTCCTACAGCATTTTCGCTGCTTGAAACAAACAAAGCAACGGGTAGTTTTTCCGGTGCTTTGTTAAGAGGATTATCAACAATTCCGCAGATTATAAAACTACTGAAAGGTATATTCCTTCCGAGCGAAGGCATAATGGGTTCGTCAACAGGGTTTACTTATTCGGTATTCAATTCAAATGCTGCATTTATTCCGTTTTTCGGCGGAATACTTTTGCTGACAGTTTTGAGAAAAAAGAGTAATGCATGGTATAACAAACTCATGAAGTTTATTTTTATCCTGACTCTCGTTCCTTTCGGAAACGGAATATTCAGCTTCTTTACAAATATGAATTATACACGTTGGTGGTATGCTTTTGTTTTGATAGAGATTTTTGTCAGTATGAAGCTGCTTGAAGAATATGAGTCAAAAAGAGAAGCCTTGCTGAAAGAATGCAAAAAAAGTGCAAAGACCGTTGCGATAATTTCATCGGTAATTATTGTCGCACCCCTTTTTGTTAAAATTCTTTCTGCATATTTTTTGAAAGATATCATCAACACATATGCACCGTCAGGTGTAATTAATTATTTATCTCAGACAGGACTTACGCAGAAATTTAATGTTGAGGATCTGAGATACGCAATTACATTTATTGTATTAGTTTTGATAAGCTTTGTACCGTTTTATCTATTCCTGAAAAAAGATTTGATTTTTAAGGCGGAAAAACTCATTCCGACAGTAGCTGTCATTTGTCTTTTAAGCTACGGTGTTTACCTTGCAAACGAAACAAATATTTTAGACAGCACTTATGAAGATAATTACATCGGCTCAACAATTTCCGAAAATCAGGAAATTTCATATGACAGCAGAACACAGTATAAAGGTTCGGTTGCAAATTATCCTATGGTTGCAAATGAACCGGGCATTACTGTCTTTCACAGTTTCAAATCAAAAAGCACCGCAGAGTTCTGCAGACTAACAGGTTTTGCGGATACACTTCACGCAAGTTCAAAAATGTATTTTGATACACCTGCAATTCAGTCGCTTCTCAGTATTGAAAAAATTGTCGGAAAAGACGGAAAAGAAACACCTGCCCAATATTACACACCCTTCGGTTTTTCTTATGATTATTACGTAATTGATAATTTTGAATATACTACAGACAAAAAAGAAAATAACAGAAGAATAGAGCTTATGACCAAAGCTTGTATTGTTGATGAGAACACTGCAGAAAAGCTTGAAGGTACTGCAAAAAAACTTGATGACAATAATTTCAATCTGAAAAATTCAATCAACAAAAACAGACAGACTGCTGCGGTTGAATTTGAAATGAACTCAAGCGGCTTTACCGCAAAAACAACAGGAGAAAAACAAAGGCTTATTTATTTCAGTATTCCGCACGATAATGGCTGGACGGCACGTGTAAACGGTAGAGAAACAGAAATTCTTACCGTCAACGGCGGAATGATGGGAATAATTGTTCCGGAAGGCGAAAGCGATGTTTCATTTGAATTCACAACCCCCGGATTGACATCGGGAATTATCATAAGCATAGCTTCACTTGTGATTCTTGCTGTTCTTGTAATAATTGACCGAAAAAAGAAAGATGCTATTTGATTTTCAGATAATTTATGGTATAATAAAATGATAAATATTAACAAAGGAGAAAACCATGCTTGATAAACTCCAACAGGTTGAAGAACGCTTTGAATTTGTAAATGAGCAGATTTGCGATCCGGACATAGTTTCGGATATGGATAAATACCGTGAGCTTATGCAGGAGGTAAAGCGTCTTACCCCAATAGTTGAAAAATTCAGAGAATATAAAACAGCTCAGAGAAATTTTGAAGAAGCAAAATCCATTCTTGATGACAGCGAAGCTGACAAGGATTTTCGTGACATGGCACAGCTTGAATATGAAGAAAGCAAAGAAGCTATGGAAAGAACAGAGCAGGAGTTAAAAGTTCTGCTTCTTCCGAGAGACCCCAATGATGACAAAAACGTTATCGTTGAAATCCGAGGCGGTGCAGGCGGTGAAGAAGCATCACTTTTTGCACACACTCTTTTCAGAATGTATTCAATGTATGCTGAGTCAAAGCGCTGGAAGATTGATGTTCTCAACGCTAACGAAACAGAGCTTGGCGGACTCAAAGAAATCAGCTTCATGATAGAAGGCGAAGGTGCATACTCACGCTTTAAATTTGAAAGCGGAGTTCACAGAGTGCAGAGAGTTCCCGAAACAGAATCACAGGGAAGAATACACACATCAACCGTAACCGTTGCAGTTTTACCCGAAGCACAGGAGGTTGATGTTGAAATCAATCCCAAGGATATACAAATAGATACTTACCGTTCAGGCGGTGCGGGTGGACAGCATGTTAATAAGACAGAGTCTGCAATCCGTATCACTCACTTCCCGACAGGTATAGTTGTTGAATGTCAGGACGAAAGAAGTCAGCACAAAAACAAAGAACGCGCGATGAAAATTCTTCGCTCCAGAATCCTCGATGCTGAAATTGCAAAGCAGAATGAAGCAATCGCAGGAGAAAGAAAAGCTCAGGTCGGAACAGGTGACCGAAGCGAAAGAATCCGCACATATAACTATCCCCAAGGACGTGTATCCGACCACCGTATCGGACTAACACTCCACAAAATAGAAGCAATATTGAACGGCGACCTTGAAGAGTTGATAGATGCTTTAATAAACGCAGATACGGCAGAAAAACTCAAAGCAGAAAACTAAATTTTGGCTAAAATCGGCTGTAGCACAATTTTTCGTTCGACGATGTATCTTGATACTATCGTCTCGCTCAAAACCGCACTACAACCAATTTTATCTCAAAATTACATTTCGGCTGAATTTGCCTGTAGCACAAATTTATCTAAAATTAGATCTTATGATAAAAAAGCAGAAAGATGAGGAAGAAAATATGAGTTTACGCCAAATTGCTAAAAATTTTATTTATAAAAAAATTCGCAAAATGAGTGTTCATGATATCAGACTTGACCATTTGCGCAAAGTCGGTGTTGAAATAGGTAAAAACACATATATTTTTTCAGATAAGATTGAAACCAATGAATCCTATCTGATAAAAATAGGAGATAATGTTTTGATTGCGCCGGATGTTTCTTTCTTTACACATGACGCATCTGCTTGTAAATATCTTGCAGGTGAAACTGATATATTCGGCAGAATAACTATCGGCGATAATGTATTCATAGGAGGCGGAAGCATCATTCTCCCCGGAGTAACAATTGCTGAAGATTGCATTATAGGTTCAGGCAGTGTTGTTACAAAAAGTTGTCATACCAAGGGAACTGTACTTGCGGGTAATCCTGCAAAGCCGATTACAACAGTTGAGGAATTGAAGGTCAAAAATGAGAAATATACTCTTGATTTCAGAGGAATGACCTACGAACAAAAACGTGAGTATCTTTTAACTCACGAAGATAAAATGAAAAAGGCATAAAGATGATTACAGAAATAATTAAAATAAAAACCGCAGAAGATACTGCGGGAATAAAGACGGCGGCTGAAATTTTAAAAAACGGCGGACTTGTAGCAATTCCGACGGAAACTGTTTACGGACTTGCGGCTAATGCTTTTGATGAAAATGCTGTTAAAAATATTTTTATCGCAAAGGGCAGACCGCAGGATAATCCGCTTATAGTTCACATTTCGTCGGTTGAAGAAATTTATGATTTAGTTGAAGAAGTTCCCGAAAAAGCTATGAAGCTTTTTGAAAAATTCTCGCCGGGACCGTTGACAGTTATACTTAAAAAGTCAGAAAAAATTTCAGACACAGTCAGCGCAGGACTTGATACTGTTGCTGTGCGAATGCCCGCAAATAAAATTGCATCGGCAATAATAAAAGAGGCAGGTGTTCCTCTTGCCGCACCGTCGGCAAATCTTTCGGGCAGTCCGAGTCCTACTTGCTTTAAATATGTTTTTGATGACATGAACACAAGAATTGATGCAATAGTTGACGGCGGCGAATCGGAAGTCGGTCTCGAATCAACGGTTATTACTCTTGCAAAAGATGTGCCGACTGTTTTGCGTCCGGGCGGTATTACAGTAGAACAGCTCAGAGAGGTGCTCGGAGAGGTTGAAATTGACAGCGGAATTTTAAAAAATATTGAAGCGGATTTCACTCCCGCTTCACCGGGAATGAAATATAAGCATTATGCACCCAAGGCTGACGTAATAATTTTAAGAGGAAGCTTTGAAAGCTTCAAGGAATATGTGAGCAAAAATTCCGATGAACATACTGCAGTACTTTGCTTTGATAACGAAGGTGAAGAAATGAATTTACCGTTTGTCACAATGGGCGACAAAAATTCCCCCGACGAACAGGGACAAAGACTTTTTACTGCATTAAGACAAATTGACGAAACAGGCGCAAAGACAGTTTATGCACGGTGTCCGTCACAGACAGGAATAGGTCTTGCTGTCTGCAACAGACTTTTCAGAGCAGCAGCGTTCAGAATAATAGAAATATAAATTAACTGACGGTCAATTTATATTTAATGCAGAGTGCAGAATGCAAAATGCAGAATGAAGGGAGGGCTTCGCCCTCACCCAATAAATATTAAGGTGATTGCATGAAAATTATCGGTCTTACGGGAAAAACCGGCTCAGGAAAATCAACCGTTGCAAAAAAATTATCGGAACTCGGTTTCGGCGTGGTTGATGCGGATATCATCGCAAGAAAAGTTGTGGAAAAAGGAAGTCCTCTTCTGAAAACTCTTGCAGAAACATTCGGTGAAGAAATAATAAATCCTGACGGAACATTAAACCGAAAAGAGCTTTCAAAAAGAGGTTTTGCGACAAAGTCCGACACAGAAAAAATGAATTCCGTAATGCACCCGATGATTACGGAATATATGGAAAGAGAAATTCAAAAACTAAATAATGACGGCTTTGAAAAAATCATAATAGATGCCGCGGCACTATTTGAAAGCGGATTTGATAAAAAATGTGATATTATTGTAGTTGCGACTGCACCTTATGACGTAAGATTGCAACGTATTTTAAAACGCGACAACATGACTCTTGAAGCGGCAAAGCTCAGAATGGACGCACAGAAAAATGATGAGTTTTACACAGACAAAGCTGATATAGTTATTAAAAATTACGAGCCTTACAACTTAGATGATGAATTGAGAAAGGTTATTGAATTTGTATGAAGAAAGTGAGACTCAGAAAAGACAGAATAATCAAAGTATCTCTTGCCATTGTTCTGGTGATTGTAACTTCGGTACTTGCTTTAAGGGGTTGCTTTGATTCGGTAGAAAATTTGAGTTATCCGATTGAATACACAGAATATGTTGAAAAATATGCAAAAGAATATAATATTGACACCGCACTTTTATATGCGATAATAAGAACGGAAAGCGGATTTGACCCGAAAGCTGTTTCATCGGAAAATGCCATGGGACTTACGCAGATTTTACCCTCAACATTCACATGGCTTCTGACAAAAACCGATGAAGATTTACCGATTGATGCACTTTATGAACCCGAAACGGCGATAAAATACGGAGCATTGTTGTTGAATATTCTCTATCAACAGTTTGAAGAAACAGATGTTGTTATAGCCGCATATCATGCGGGAGTCGGAAATGTCGGAAATTGGCTTAAAAAGGGTGAATATTCAGATGACGGAAAAACTCTGAAAAAAATT
>JAFRZS010000284.1 GCA_017442445.1 Clostridia bacterium | reverse complement strand
TTTGTGAGTGAGCCTTTGACATTTACCGTACAACTTGCTTTTAAATTGCTTCCGTCTGTTGTTTCGCAGGAAATAATTGCAGTACCTTCAGAAACTGCAGTAAGTCTGCCGTCCTGAGTAATTGTTGCAACTGACTCGTCAGATGTTTTCCATAAGAGAGTTTTGTTTGAAGCATTTGAGGGCTCAATTACGGGAGCGAATTTTGAACTCTTTCCTGCATTCCAATTGATTACAGAAACTGTTATCTGTAATTTGTTAACCTTTATTCCTGAAACATTGATTTTACAACTGTCGGAAAGATTTGTGCCGTCTGTTGTTTTACAGGTGATCGTAGCTGTGCCTGTACCTACCGCTGTAAGTCTTCCTGTCTGAGAAATTGTTGCTACTTTTTCGTCAGATGATGTCCATTCAAGACGCGTTGATGCACCGGCAGGTTTTATCACGGGTGCAAATGTACTTGATTTGCCGACAGGCCAATTGATTGTATCAACTGTAATATTTACACTTTCTGTTTTAACTGCGCCGCCTGAAACAATTACAGTACAGAAATCAGAAAGATTTGTGCCGTCCTTTGTTTTGCAGGTAATTTTTGCTGTACCTGTGCCTACTGCTGTAAGCTTACCTGTCTGTGATATTGTTGCAACATCAGGATTTGATGATGTCCATGTAAGACTCTTGTATGCGCCTGAGGGTTTTATCACGGGCGCAAATGAGCTTGATTTGCCGACAGGCCAATTGATTGTATCAACTGTTATATTAACGCTTGTTGTTTTGGGGTAAACATTAACCTTACAGGTTGTTGAAAGATTACTTCCGTCTTTTGTCTTACAGGTGATTGTTGTTGTACCTGCGCCGACAGCCGTAAGCTTACCTGTCTGCGATATTGTCGCAACCTTGGGGTTTGATGATGACCACGCAAAGCTTTTTGATGCACCTGACGGTGTTACTACAGGCGCAAACGAACTTGATTTACCTACGGGCCAATTGATTTCTGCTACCGTGATTTTAAGTGATGTTGCTTTCTCTGCCGCAGATACAACCGCAGAAACAGAGAACATCATAACAAATGTTAAAATTAAAGCTGTTATTTTTTTGAACAATTTCATATTATCACCCTTTTAATTTATTTCAAGAGGCTCTGAAGATCGTCAGGATTTAGCTTTTTGTATCCCTTGGGAATCGCAAATTCGGATTCATCAACTGTGGGCTTGATTTTCTTGATTTTAAGAAGTGATTCACCCATCGCATCCTGGAACTTGATTCTTGCGAGTTCACCGTCAAGGAAATAGAAATATGTTGAATATCCGCTGCTGCCCTTAACTTCCTCACAAATGTAAATATCGTCACCGATTTTTACTTTCTTTGTTGAAACATATGTTTTGGGATCCGTGAGTCCTGTGTAGTCTGAACCTGAGAAATCTGCACCGTCAGCTTCAACATACTTTTTAAATATCGGGAAATAGCAGTATGTTTTGCTTCCGTTTACTATCATACCTATAGTTAAACTCTCAATTGAATACTGAGTGTTTATAAACTGCTGATTACCTCTTCTGCCTATTTTGAAGGGTATTACCATGCTCTCGCCGTCAACAACTGCAGAGAGTGTTCCCTCAAGTGTAAATACACCCTTGCTGAATAAGGTCTGGTTGAGCTTGTTGAAATATGATGCCTGGGGCATTGTTGCACTTTCACCTGAGCCACCGTTTCCGTTGTTTCCCTGTGTGCCGTTATTACCCTGTGAACCGCCGTTTGAGTTTCCGTTGCCTGAAGATTTAGTTGTGTTATATTCCTCTGACAGAACCTCTTCGTTCTTGTTGAATTCATTAATCTCA
>JAFRZS010000283.1 GCA_017442445.1 Clostridia bacterium | reverse complement strand
TGGGTTTCACCCACACCCATTATAAAATGTTTTATTTAAACAAAATAAAAGTTTTCGTTGACCTTTTACAAAAGGTCACGGTGTCAAGAGGCAGAGCCTTTTGTCGCTGTCCGCAGACAGCGAAACACCTTATACTTCTAAAAGCGCAGGAGGGGAGAAAAAACAGTCCGGTGGACTGTTGTTTCGTGGGGAACCCTCGCCGGGGGTTCCCCTTTTTTATTAATCAGATTTTTTTGCTTTGTATGTTACAAACACCACATGGAAAAATACCATAAAAAGCAAAGCGCCCCCGAAAGCAACGAGTGACGGAGCATATAATACTATATTAGGAAAAACGTGACGTAACAGCATAACTACTGCAGCCGTAATCATAGCGGAAATCGCGGATTTTTTCTTTGCTGTTTTTTGAGAAAAATCTTTATCCTTCGGCTCCTTTTTTACAAGCAAATTTAACAACAGGAAAAACACAAAAGCAACAACTAAAGCAATTGCAAAAACCAAGACCTTTTTTCCGATTGTTTTTCCTGCTTCATTTGAACCTATCAGCATAAATGACAAAGTTGTAGTTGAAGTTATTACTAACAATTTTTTTATTATATTTAAATCGCTTTCTTCAACCTTTTTAACAAATACAGGTATGCACAAAATCGCCAACAATACTACCTCAATTGAACCTATAATAATTGCAAAAATTTTATTTTCACACACCCAAATGCCCAAAATCAAACAAACTAAAGCTATTATTGACATTCCTTTAAGTATTTTCTTTTTAGCTATGTTTTCATTTAACATAATCATTACCTCCTGACTTTATCTTTTAATCAATTTCATTTTACAATATTTCATGTGATTATACAAGTGCATTTCCCCTACATTTATTACACGAAAAAAATCAAAAAAACTCACACTAAAATTGTCTGTTTTATTTTGATGATTTTGATATCATGATATCAAAATAAACTTTCGTGCAAAAAGATTTCCCATTAAAAGAAAGTGGGACCGTCATAAAATGCAGAGCGCAGCACCCGACATTCTGCGTTCTGCACTCTGCTTTCTGCATTAAAAAAGATGGGCTGTTTACAGCCCATCTTTTTTTATTTGGATTCTTTTACTTCAACAGACTTTGCATTTTCGTCAAGCCATGCTTTAACCTTTTCCTTACCTTCTTTGATGTTGATATACTTTGAACCCTGGAAAAGATATACGCCGAGTGTTTCGCCTGTCTTCTTATCAGTTGTTATGATAACACTTGTCTGATCGTCAATTGTATAAGTGTATGTTTTGTAAACATTTTCAGATTCCTCACACTCATAACCGTCGAAATCAGATTTGTCAATTTCCTTACCTTTTTCAATTTTTTCGGCAATCTTCAAAACCTTATTTGTTGTAAGTCCGTCTTTTGAACCACAACCTGCCAACGAAAAAATCAATACAACTGCTAATAAAACTGCAATTACTTTTTTCATTTTTCTTTCTCCTTAAAATACAAGTTTATCCTGAATATATTTTTCAAGCTCGTCAATCGGAAGTCTTACCTGCTCCATTGTGTCTCTGTCACGAACTGTTACACAGTTGTCTTCAAGTGACTCAAAGTCAAATGTGATACAAATAGGAGTACCGATTTCGTCCTGTCTGCGATAACGCTTACCGATTGAACCTGCGTCATCAAATTCAACATTGAATTTCTTTGCAAGATTTTCATAAACCTTCATAGCATCATCAGACAATTTCTTTGAAAGCGGAAGAATTGCTGCCTTTACAGGTGCCAATGCGGGATGAAGACGAAGAACAACTCTTGTGTCGCCTTTTTCAGCATCAACAACTTCTTCGTCATAAGCATCGCAAAGGAATGCCAATGCAACTCTGTCTGCGCCGAGTGACGGCTCGATAACATAGGGTAAATATTTTTCGCCTGTTACCTGGTCAAAATACTCAAGAGATTTGTTTGATGTATTCTGATGCTGTGTAAGGTCAAAGTTTGTTCTTGAAGCAACACCCCAGAGTTCACCCCAACCGAACGGGAATAAGAACTCAAAGTCTGTTGTTGCATTTGAATAGTGTGAAAGCTCTTCCTGTTCGTGATCGCGAAGACGAAGATTTTCTTCTCTTACACCAAGGCTTAATAACCACTTGTGGCAATAGTCTTTCCAGTATGCAAACCAATCAAGCTCTGTTCCGGGTTTGCAGAAGAATTCAAGCTCCATCTGTTCAAATTCTCTTGTTCTGAAAATGAAGTTACCGGGAGTGATTTCATTACGGAATGACTTACCTATCTGGCATACACCAAAGGGAATCTTGCGTCTTGTTGTACGCTGAACATTCAGGAAGTTTACGAAAATACCCTGTGCTGTTTCGGGACGGAGATAAAGCTCATTCTTCGCGTCCTCTGTAACACCCTGATATGTCTTGAACATAAGATTAAACTTACGGATATCTGTGAAATCCTGTTTACCGCAGTTGGGACAAACGATGTTGTTTTCCTCAATATACTTTGACATTTCTTCAAAGCTCCAGCCTGCAGGATTAACACCTGTATCTTCAATGAGCTTGTCGGCACGGTGACGGGTCTTACATTCTTTACAGTCCATAAGAGGATCGGAGAAACCGCCTACATGACCTGATGCAACCCATGTCTGAGGATTCATAATTATAGCTGAATCAAGACCTACGTTGTAGGGATTTTCACGAACAAATTTCTGCCACCATGCAGCCTTTACATTATTTTTGAACTCAACACCTAAGGGACCGTAATCCCATGAGTTTGCAAGTCCGCCGTAGATTTCACTACCTGCATATACGAAGCCTCTGCCTTTGCAGAGTGCAACGATTTTTTCCATTGTTTTTTCTGTATTAAGCATAAATAAATTCCTTTTTATTAGTATTTAATCTCAACTTCGTGACCTGTTGCTGCTGATTCATAGATAGCATCGATCATTCTCATAAGTGTAACACCGTCAGCAGGTGAAACTCTGCAGGGTGCGCCGTTCTTTGCACAGTCAACAAAATGAGCGATCTCTCTTGCGAAAAGTCCGTTAAAGCTCAATGCTGTTTCACCGAAAGGTGTAACATCAACAAAACGGCCGTTAATGTCTGTATAGATTTCAACTTCGGGAGAAACTGAAGCGCCGCCCTTTGTACCGAAAAGCTCAATGTTTCCGACATCCTTTTTGATATTGAGGTTGAAGCTTGTTTCAAGAGACAATGTAAGACCTGAATCAAATCTGATCATTGCTGATGCAAAGTCTTCAACATTGTATTTATAATCTTTCTTCTTATGTGAAGAAGATGTCCATGCACCTCTGCCGCCAACTGCTCTGTTGGGTCCGAGATTATCATAAGTTGCTGCGAATACTGATACCGGCTTCGGATTACCTGCAAGGTAACGAACCAAGTCCATAACATGAATACCAAGGTCAATAACAGGTCCGCCGCCTGAATATTCTTTATCACCAAACCAGCCGCCCGGCCAACCGTTACGGCGAAGGTATGTAGCTTTTGCATAGTAAAGTTCACCTAATGTGCCGCCTTTGATGAAGTCAGTAAGAACTTCAGCATCGTTGCCGAAACGTCTTACAAAGCCAACCATTAAAAGTTTGCCTGTCTTCTTTGCAACTGCTTCCATTTCCATAGCTTCTGCAGTATTCATAGCCATCGGCTTTTCGCAAAGTACATTTGCACCTGCTTCAAGTGCTGCGATAGTTGCCGGCTTGTGTTCTGCGTTCCATGTGCAGACACTTACTGCGTCGGGCTTAACTTCTGCGAGCATTTTACGGTAATCAAAATAAACACATTTTTCGTCAATACCGTAATTCTTTGCGTAATTACGAACTTTTTCTTCGTCGATATCGCAAAGACCTACAACTTCAACATCTTCGGGTAATGCAAGATATCCCTGCATATGTTCGCGGCTGATACCGCCTGTACCGATGATCGCTACTCTTAACTTACTCATAACTAAAACTCCTTTTCTGAGTAGATATCTATACGCATACAATAATATACTTTTTTTTGTAAAAAGTCAATCTTTTAATGACGATTTCCGCCTTTTTTCTTGGTGAAAACATAAGATTGACATATTGTTAAAAAAACAGTATAATTGTAAGGATTAAATTTATTCTATCGGAAGGATGATAAAAATGTTAGGAAAAATGCTTGACTCTATCGGTTTTGTCACAAATGTTGACCCCGAAGTTGGCGAAGCTATGAACAAGGAGCTCATTCGTCAGAGAAGAAACATTGAGCTTATCGCATCAGAAAACATCGTTTCCCCCGCAGTTATGGCTGCTATGGGCAGTGTTCTTACAAACAAATATGCAGAAGGTTATCCGTCAAAAAGATATTACGGCGGTTGCGAATGTGTTGACATCGTTGAAAATCTTGCAATTGAAAGAGCTTGTAAGCTTTTCGGCGCTGACTGTGCTAATGTTCAGCCCCACTCAGGCGCTCAGGCTAATATGGCTGCTTATTCAGCACTTATCAATGTCGGTGATACAGTTTTAGGTCTTAACCTTGCTCACGGCGGACACCTCACACACGGTTCTCCCGTTAACGCATCAGGTAAGCTCTATAACTTCGTAGCATACGGCGTAAACGATGACGGTGTATTGGATTATGATGAAATCGAAAGATTAGCTGTTGAGCATCAGCCGAAGCTCATCGTTGCAGGTGCATATGCTTATCCGAGAATCATCGACTTTAAAAGAATCGGCGAAATTGCTAAAAAAGTCGGCGCTTACTACATGGTTGATATGGCTCATATCGCAGGTCTTGTTGCCGCAGGTCTTCATCCGTCACCCGTTCCGTATGCTGATGTTGTTACTACTACAACTCATAAAACATTAAGAGGTCCCAGAGGCGGTCTTATCCTTTCAAAAGAAGAATTCGGCCCGGCTATCAATAAGGCTATCTTCCCCGGAAATCAGGGCGGTCCGCTTATGCATGTTATCGCTGCTAAGGCTGTTTGCCTCGGTGAAGCTTTGAAGCCCGAATTCAAAGAATATCAGAAACAGATTCTTATCAACTCAAAAGCTCTTGCTGACGGACTTACAAAGAGAGGTATCAACCTCGTTTCAGGCGGTACTGATAACCACCTTATGCTCGTTGACCTTCGTTCACTCGGTATCACAGGTAAAGAGCTTGAAAAGAGACTTGACGAAGTTTATATCACAGCTAACAAAAATGCAATCCCCAACGATCCTGAAAAACCGTTCGTTACAAGCGGTGTAAGACTCGGTACTGCTGCCGTAACTTCAAGAGGTTTTACTGCTGAGGATATGGAAAAGGTTGCTGAATATATCTATCTCGCTGCAACTGACTTTGAAAACAGCGCTGACATGATCAGAGCAGGTGTTGAAGAAATCTGCAAGAATCATCCGATTTATGAATAATAACAAAACAATTGCCGCCGTTGCCACTCCTATGAGTGCCGGCGGTATCGGAATAATAAGAATATCAGGCAGTGATGCCATAAATGTTGCCGATAGGGTTTTTAAAGCAAAAAGCACAAAATCCCTCTCGGCGCTTTCGGGTTATTCAGCCGCTTACGGCAAGGTATATGATGAAGATAAAGTCATTGACGAAGCGATTGCACTCGTTTTCAGAGCACCCAAAAGCTACACAGGTGAAGATGTTGTTGAAATCTCCTGCCACGGCGGTCTTTTTGTCACACAAAGAGTATTAAGAACCGTACTGAAAAACGGTGCTCAGCCTGCCGAAGCCGGTGAATTTACAAAACGCGCCTTTTTAAACGGCAGAATTGATTTGTCAAAAGCTGAAGCTGTTATGAATATAATCTCCGCAAACGGTGAACAGGCGGCAAATGCTGCTGTTACAGCGCTTGACGGTGCATTAAGCCGTGATATTCACGAGGCGGCTGACAGACTTATTTCTGTCTGTGCGAATATGTCGGCATGGGTTGACTATCCCGACGAGGAAATCCCCGAAATTGAATATCCGACATTAGCGGAAACTTTTAATTTCGTTAAAAATAAGATAAAAAAATTACTTGATGACTATGATGCAGGCAGAGCCGTCATTGAAGGTGTTAATACTGCCATTGTCGGTAAGCCGAATGTAGGTAAATCAACACTTATGAACCTTTTATCAGGTCATCAACGCTCGATCGTTACACCGATTGCAGGTACAACAAGAGATGTTGTTGAGGAAACCGTACGATTAGGCGGTCTTGTTTTAAGACTTGCCGATACTGCGGGTATTCATTCTTCAAGTGATGCTGTTGAAACTATCGGCGTTGAACTTGCAGAAACAAAACTCAGACAGGCTGACCTTGTTTTTGCTGTTTTTGATGCTTCTGACGAGTTATCGGAAGAAGATTATTCTATATTAGAAAAATGCAAAGGCAAACAGACTATTGCAATTATAAATAAAACCGACCTTGAGAGAAAAATTGACGAAGAAGCTATAAAAGATTCCTGCAATCTTATTATTGAAATGTCTGCAAGGAACTCGGAAGGTTGTGACAAATTATCACAAGCAGTAGAATCTCTCCTCGGCACAGACAAGATTGATACCTCTCTTGCCATGTTATCAACAGAAAGACAGAGGGTATGTTGCGAAAAAGCTCTCCGCTTTGTTGAGGAAGGACTTGAAGCTATAAATATCGGCATGACAATGGACGCTATAAATGTCTGCGCCGAAGCCGCAGTTGAAGCACTTTTAGAGCTGACAGGCGAAAAGGCTACAAATGTGGTAGTTGATGAAATTTTTGCACAGTTCTGCGTAGGTAAATAATTATTTAATGCAGAATGCAAAATGCAGAGTGAGAATGAATGGTGGACTGAAGTCCACACCTATTTTAAATCGTGCCATCTTTATTCTAAAAAGAACCTTGTTTGCACGAAAGTTTTTTTGATATCATGATATCAAAATGCAAATTATCATTTGTTATAATCGGGTGAGGGCAACGCCCTCCCGATATTCTGCATTAATCATAAAAGGTTGGAGTTTGATGTAAATATATTTTTGTGCCACATCAGCACTCAGCCAAAAGAGTTGGGTAAGATGTAAATAAATTTTCGTGCATAAATTTTCCCCAATAGAAGAAAGTAGGGACGTCTAAAAATGGAGTATTTTGCTAAAAATTTTGATGTTGTTGTAGTTGGTGCAGGTCATGCCGGAATTGAGGCAGGACTTGCTTCAGCGCGTCTTGGCTGCAATACTGCATTATTTACTATAAATCTTGATTGGGTAGGTAATATGCCCTGTAATCCCTCAATCGGCGGTTCTTCAAAAGGTCACCTTGTCCGTGAGATAGATGCTCTCGGCGGTGAAATGGGTAAAGCTGCCGATGCCAATACATTACAAAGCCGAATTTTAAATCTCGGCAAAGGTCCCGCAGTACACAGCTTACGCGCCCAGATTGACAGAAGGCGTTACAGCGAATATATGAAGGTAACAGTTGAGCGACAGGAAAACCTTGAGGTTTATCAGGCAGAAATTACTGATTTGCAGAGAGAAGAAGACCATTGGCGCCTTAAAACACGATTAGAAGCTATATATACAGCCAAATGTGTTATTATCGCAACAGGAACATTCTTAAAAGGTAAAATTTATGTCGGTGATGTTTCATACGAAAGCGGTCCCGACGGAGTTTTCCCTGCAAATGAGCTGTCCGATGCTCTCAATAAGCTTGGTATTCCCACGCGTAGATTTAAAACAGGCACTCCGTCAAGAGTCAACAGAAGAAGCGTTGATTTCTCCCGTCTTGAATTACAGGAAGGCGATGAAAATATTGTTCCGTTTTCTTTTGACTGTCAGACAGAGATTAAAAACACACAGCCTTGTTATATAACATATACAAACGAAGAAACAAAGCAGATTATCCTTGATAATCTTGACCGTTCTCCCCTCTACGGAGGTAAAATCAGCGGTGTAGGACCGAGATACTGTCCGAGTATTGAGGATAAGATTGTCCGTTTCTCCGAAAAACCGAGACATCAGATATTCATTGAACCCTGCGGTGAGAATACTGATGAAATGTATCTTCAGGGACTTTCATCATCGCTTCCTGAAGATGTACAGCTGAGATTTTTAAAAACAATACCCGGACTTGAAAATGTTCAGGTTATGAGAACCGCCTATGCTATTGAATATGATTGCATTGATCCGCTTTCATTGAAATCAACACTTGAATTCCATGATTTTGACGGACTTTTCGGTGCAGGACAGTTCAACGGCTCAAGCGGATATGAAGAAGCGGCGGCGCAGGGACTTGTAGCAGGTATCAATGCCGCAAGAAAGGTCAAGGGACTTTCACAGATAACACTCCCCCGTTCAAGCTCCTATATCGGAACTTTGATTGATGACCTTGTAACTAAAGGTTGTTCTGATCCTTACCGTATGATGACTTCGCGTTCAGAATACCGCCTTATACTCCGTCAGGACAACGCAGACAGACGTTTGACAGAGATAGGCTATGAGGTAGGACTTATTAGTGAAAGGCGAATGGAGGCATTCAGAGAGAAGCTCAGGCTCATAGACGAGGAAAAAAGCCGTATCAAAAAGGTCGTTATACCGCCCTGTGAGGAGTTAAATGCTATACTTGTTTCACGTGAAACATCACCCATGAAATCGGGTGTACGCCTTGAAGAACTTATTAAAAGACCGCAGTTAGATTATAAAACACTCGCTCCTTTTGATACTACAAGACCTGATTTGCCGTTTGAGGTATTTGAACAGGTTGAAATAGATACGAAGTACGAAGGCTATATCAAGCGCCAACAGGCACAGATAGACGAAAACAGACGCCTTGAGGTGCGCTCACTCGTAGGTATTGATTATAATAAGATTGTAGGTCTTCGTCTTGAAGCTACAGAAAAGCTTAATAAAATAAAACCTGAAAATGTCGGTCAGGCATCAAGAATAAGCGGTGTAACTCCCGCAGATATTACTGTATTGCTTATATATCTTGAAAAGGAGAAAAGCTATAATGATTGATAAAAAGCTTTTATCAGATGTCGTATCACAAATAAATGTAACACTTTCCCCTGATGTTCTTGATAATTTCGACAGATTTGCTTATCTTCTTACAGAAACCAACAAAACTCTCAATCTTACAGCAATAACAGAGCCGAAAGAAATTGTAACCAAGCATTTTGCAGATTCTCTGACATTACTTGATGTAGGTATTCCCGAAAATGCTAAGGTAATTGATGTCGGTACAGGCGGAGGATTTCCTGCTTTGCCTTTACTGATAGCAAGAAACGATATAGATATAACTATGATAGACGGTGCAAACAAGAAACTGAACTTTGTCCGTTCAGTCTGTGAGGACTTGAAGCTTGATGCTGAGGTCATTCACTGCAGAGCTGAGGAACTCGGTAAAGACAAAGATTACCGTGAACAGTACGATGTTGCAACAGCAAGAGCTGTTTCTGCTTTAAATGTAATAGCAGAGTATTGTTTACCCTTTGTAAAGGTAGGCGGTACATTCCTTGCGATGAAGAGCGCTAAAGCAGAAGAAGAACTTGATGCCGCAAAAAAAGCTATCAAGCTTTTAGGCGGTGAGGTTGTCAAAGTCTGCAAATACGATATCGCAGACTGCGGTGAAAGAAATATAATTGTTATTAAAAAGATATCGCAAACTCCGTCAAAATATCCTCGTGCTTCTGCAAAAATCGCAAAGCAACCGTTATAATATTGTTGTAATATCAAGGATTACGGCAATTTTACACGATGAAAAACACTTTACAATTCAAACTCCCGGTGGTATGATTATTCACGTAGTCAGCCACAGGGAGTTTTACTTTTGACTTGAAAGGAGCTTACAGATGAGAACTCGTTCAGGCGGTCATATATTACTGGTGCCGATAAATGAAATCAGACCTAATCCTGACCAACCGCGAAGAAACTTCAATATGCGTGAGCTTCAGAGTCTTGCAGACAGTATCAGACAAAACGGCATAATACAGCCGGTCACGGTAAGGCTTGACAGCGACGGCTACTATGAGCTTATATCAGGCGAACGGAGATTACGCGCTTCTAAAATGATAGGTCTTTCGCGAGTGCCCTGTATTGTAATGGACGCCACAGATGAAAAATCTGCAACCTTCGCTCTGCTTGAAAATCTGCAACGCCAGGATTTATCCTTTTTTGAAGAAGCTGCAGCAATAGACAGGCTGATGAGGGATTATGCTCTCACTCAGGAGCAGACAGCGATTGCGCTCGGAAAAACCCAGTCAGCTATTTCAAACAAACTCCGTCTTTTAAGACTGAAACCCGACCTTCGCGCTATGATTGCAGAGCATGACCTCACAGAACGCCATGCAAGAGCATTGTTGAGGATCAATGACGAGGACAAGCGCAAAAAGGCTTTGAAAAAAATAATTGAGAAAAACATGAATGTAAAACAAGCCGATGATTATATTACAGCTCTGCTTGAAACAAAGCCCATAAAAAGAAAAAAAGACCCTGCGAAGCTTCCATTGAAGCTATATAAGGATATGCGATTGTTTGTCAATACCATAGATAAAGCTGTTGACTCCATGCGCCTTGCAGGAATGGACGCAAGAGCCTTGCAGAAAGAAACAAAAGATTACTATGAATATGTAGTAAGAATATCAAAAACCCCTTCGACAAAATCCGATGTTTCACGTGAAACAATGACTTCGTAGTGCAAAACGCAAAGTGCGAAGTGCAAAACGAAAGGTGGACTGAAGTCCACACTTATTATAATAGGGTGAGGGCAACACCCTCCCACACCATTTACTTCGCAAATATATCGCTGATTAAATACAAAATACATTTCAAATCCGTCCGTCAGAATGTATTTGTATTTTAAATATAAATTTTCGTGCAACAAAGGTTCTCTATAGAACAAAGTACGGACGATTAAAAAAGCCCATATCTTTCTCTTTCACACCCCACATCCACAGCGGAAAGGCAGATTCTGATATTTCAGGATCTGTCTTTTCGCATTTTTTCTTAAAAATCTTAAAAAAACTCTTTAAAAATATAAGATAATGTGCTAAAATATATACAATTATGAATACGAGTCTGCTTTTGATAAAAGCAGAATGATATAGGAGGTCAGAAATGGCAAAAACAATTGCTATCGTTAACCAGAAAGGCGGAGTAGGAAAAACTACGACTGCTGTCAATTTAGCGGCTGCAGTCGGCGCCAAGGGACAGAGAGTTCTCCTTGTCGATATTGACCAGCAGGGTAATGCCACAAGCGGTTACGGAATTAACAAAAGAGAACTTGAACAGACATCTTACGATGTTATCATCGGCAGAGCAAAAGCTTCCGATGTTATGATAAAAACCCAGTATCAGAATGTAACAGTTTTACCGTCAAATATGAACATAGCCGGTGCAGACCTTGAGCTTATTGATATGAAGCACAGGGAAAGCAAACTCAAGGAAGGTCTTGCTTCCGTTCAGGACGAATTTGATTACATATTCATTGACTGTCCTCCCGCCATGGGACTTATTACTCTCAACGGTCTTTGCGCTTCGGATACAATCTTGGTTCCCATTCAGTGCGAATACTATGCTCTTGAAGGACTTTCACAGCTTATGCAGTTAGTCCGTCAGGTCAAAAAATTATATAACCCCTCAATTGATATTGAAGGTGTTTTACTTACAATGTATGACGGAAGACTTAACCTCACTCAGCAGGTTGTCAGCGAAGTAAAAAAATTCTTCCCGAAAAAAGTTTTCAAGTCATTTATTCCGAGAAATGTCAGATTGTCTGAAGCTCCGAGCTTCGGTCAGCCGATAATGTACTATGACAGAGTTTCAAAGGGCAGTGTTGCTTACAACGACCTTGCCGAAGAACTCATGAAAAATAACGGAGGTAAGGCAGATGCTTAATAAAAAAGGCGGCTTGGGTAAGGGTCTTGATGCACTCTTTACCGACAACTCCATAGAAGAAGTCGAAAACGGCGGTGCTGTTGAAATCAGGCTTACGGAAATTGAGCCTGACCGCAATCAACCGAGAAAAGTTTTTGATGAAGAAGCACTCGCTCAGTTGTCGGAAAGTATTTTGCAAAACGGTCTTATTCAGCCTTTGCTTGTCCGACCGATAGAGGGCGGCGGATATCAGCTCGTAGCAGGCGAAAGACGCTGGAGAGCTTCAAGAATGGCAGGACTTACGAAGGTTCCTGTAATTGTTAAAAATTTAACAGATGAAGAAGCGATGACAATCGCATTGATAGAAAACCTTCAGAGAGAAGACCTCAATGCAATTGAAGAAGCAAAGGGAATACAAAGACTCATAAAAGAGCTTGGACTCACTCAGGAAGAAGCGGCTGTGCGTTTGCAGAAATCACGCCCGGCAATCGCAAACTCCTTAAGACTTCTGGCACTTCCTGATGAGGTTCTCAATTTAATTTCAAAGGATTTAATTTCCGCAGGTCATGCGAGAGCACTTTTAAGTCTTGAAACAAAGACTATGATGTGTGAGCTTGCGGCAAGGATAGTCAGAGACGATTTATCTGTTCGTCAGACGGAAGAAATCGTTAAAACTTTCAGAGAAAAACCGAAGAAAAAACCAACGCAGAAACGAAACAAATTTTTTGACGAAGTTGAACTTGCTTTGGAAAAAACTCTCGGAAGAAAAGTTAAGGTTAAAAACCGCTCGGCGCAGAAGGGTTCAATTGAAATTGAATTTTTCAGCGCAGACGATTTACAAAAATTGGTAAAATCATTTGACGAAAAATAATTAGCAAAGGAAGATAAAAATGTTAGACATCAGATTAATCAGAGAAAATCCCGACAAAGTAAAAGCTGCTATGAAATCACGCAACAAGGACATGGATGCTCTTGTTGACGAAGTATTGGCATTGGATGTTGAGAGAAGAAAGCTCATCGCTTCAACAGATGCTCTCAAGCAAGAGCAGAATGCCGCAAGTAAACAGATTCCGATGATCAAGAAAAACGGCGGCGATATCTCGGAAATCATGAAGAGAATGAACGAGATTAAAGAAACATTAAAAGACGACGATGCAAAGCTTTCCGAGTTGGAAGCAAAACAGAAAGAAATTATGTATGAATTTCCTAATGTACCCAGTGACACAGTTCCGATAGGAAAAGACGACAGTGAAAATGTAGAAATCAGAAGATGGGGCGAACCCAAGAATTTTGATTTTGAGGTAAAGGCTCATTGGGATATCGGTGCAGATTTAGGAATTTTAGATCCCGAAACAGCCGCAAAAGTTACAGGTGCGAGATTCCATTTCTACAGAGATTTAGGAGCAAGACTTGAAAGATCTGTTATTAACTATTTCCTCAACACTCATACAGAAAACGGTTACACAGAAATCTTCCCGCCCTACATGGTAAACAGAGCTTCCATGACAGGTACAGGTCAGCTTCCGAAATTCGAAGAGGACGCATTTAAAATCACAAACGATGATTATTTCCTCATTCCCACAGCAGAAGTACCCGTAACAAATATGCACAGAGATGAAGTTATTGACGGCGATAAATTGCCGATTAAATACTGCGCATATTCAGCTTGTTTCAGAGCAGAAGCAGGTAGTGCAGGCAGAGATACAAGAGGTCTTATCAGACAGCATCAGTTCAACAAGGTTGAGCTTGTTAAATTCGTAAAACCTGAAAATTCTTACGATGAACTTGAAAGCCTCACAAGAGATGCAGAAAAAGTTCTCCAGGGACTCGGTCTTCCTTACAGAGTAGTTTGTCTTTCAAGCGGTGACATCGGATTTTCTTCAGCAAAAACTTATGACATCGAAGTATGGATGCCTTCATACGGCAGATATGTAGAAATTTCTTCATGCTCAAACTTTGAAGATTTCCAGGCTCGCAGAGCTGCTATCAGATACAAAGACGGCCCCAAGGGTAAGGCACAGCTTGTACATACTCTTAACGGTTCGGGTATCGCAGTCGGCAGAACTGTTGCGGCTATCCTTGAAAACTTCCAGAATGCTGACGGTACTGTTACAATTCCCGAAGCACTCAGAGGATTCATGGGAACAGATATCATAAAATAAAAATTTTTGAAAGTAGGGAACTGTTATGAAAACAAAACAGTATAACGGTTTGAAGCTGATAAAAGGTTTATCAATTCTTGCGTTACTGATTTATTCTTTTACTTATTACTATCCCAGATATTTCGGCTATCTTTCACCGAGCGTAGAATTCCACGCAATCGGAACAAATTTCGGAATTTATACTGTATCAATTTTATTTGTACTTTTCGGATTTTTCATCGCACAGCAGTTGGAAGAAAAGGTAAAACCGCTTCACTTTGCTGTACAGAAATTCGCATCGTATTATCCGATATATTTAATCGGTGTTGTGCTCACATTCTTAGCAACAAAGTTTTATCTTGTTGAGAGAGCTTTGCCCGCAAAGACTATGATTCTCAATGTTACAATGCTCAACAATTTCGTAAACTATGACGGTTGGGGAAATGTTGACGAAGCATACAGAACTATCACATTTTTCTTTGTATTCTTGGTATTCGTAACATTCGTATTGCTCATAGGTCAGAGAAGAAACCTTCTTACTTGGACATTCGTATGGGGCATACTCGGATTCACAATGAGCATGATAGGCGAGGCTTACGGAATTGTTCCTCTGAGAATGATTGCTATTGCATTCTGCGGAAGATACGGACTTATTTTTGCATCGGGTATTGCAATTCACAGCATGACAAAAAAAGATAAAACAATCTTTGCAGGGTTTGTCACACTTGTGTCAGTATTATTCTTGCAAATAGGCTTTGACAACTGGAAATACACAGCTGTCTATCTTATCGGACTTGTAATGATTTTATTTACAATTGCAGGCGGAAAAGAAGTTGAAAAATTCGCTGAATCAAAATGGACACAGTGGCTTGTAGGACTTTCAGAAATTTCTTTCCCGATTTTCCTTCTCTTCGGATATTTCGGTCTTGCTATAATGAAATTCCTGTGCATCAGACTTCCGAATTTCCCCGGTGAAATTATTATGATAGTACCGATTGCTTTTGTAATTGTTATATCATCAATTATCTACACATTTATACAGAAACCGCTCACAAATACAGTTGCAAAAAAATTTGAAAACAAATAAGGAAAAGGTATTACTTTGAACACAGAATTCAGAAGCGACTTGACAACAGGCAGCGTGCCGAAGCAGCTTATAAAATTTGCTCTGCCGTTTTTACTGTCAAACTTTTTACAGGCACTTTATAACATAGTTGATATGGTGATCGTCGGACAGTTTTCCGATATTTCAAGTATAACCGGTGTTAACATGGGTTCACAGGTTTCAATACTTGTAGTCGGTGCTGCGGTCGGACTTTCCGTAGGAGGCACGGTACTTATTGCGCAGTACGGCGGTGCGAAAAAATTTGAAGACCAGCGCGAAGTCATCGGAACAATGACAACGCTTTATCTGATTTTAAGCGTTATTATAACCGTTGTAATGTTAATCTTCGCAAAGCCTGTTTTAAATCTTTTGAATACACCTGCCAACGCATACGGTGAAACTCTTAGTTATTACAGGATTTGTATTGCCGGTACTATATTCATGCTTTTATACAACGCAATAAGCGCAGTTTTGCGAGGCATGGGCGACTCAAAAAGACCCATGTATTTTATCATAATTGCAACAGTTGTAAACATCATACTTGACTTAATTTTAGTAGCAGGTTTTGACATGGGCGCGGCAGGTGCGGCTTACGCAACAATAACTGCACAGGCGATAAGTGTTATACTTTCAATTTTATTCCTTATCAAAAAGGATTTCTTCAAGGGCTATACGATTGAGGACTTTAAAATCAAAAAAGATAAGGCAAAATTGCTTATAAAAATCGGTCTGCCTTCAAGTGTTCAGCAGGTACTTAATTCATTCGCATTTTTAACTCTTACAGCACTTGTAAACGGACTTCCCGGAGCAGATATTTTATCAGCAAGTCAGGGCGTTGCATCGAAGATAAATTCACTTGCAATTTTACCTGCGTTTGCTATGTCAGGTGCGATATCATCAATGGCAGGACAGAATCTCGGTGCAGGACAGTTTGACCGAGCAAAGAAAACAATGCTCACAGGAATGGGCATGGCTATGATTATTCTGCTTGTAATCTGGGGCGGAATAAATCTGTTCCCCGAACAGATTACAAGACTTTTCACAGATAATCAGGAAGTTATCAAGACAACATCCAAATACATTTTCTATGTATCATTGGATTTCCTTGTTGCCGTTCCGATGTTCTGTATGAACGGTCTTGCAATTGCGGCGGGTTCGACAACATTCACACTTATCAACACAAGTATCGGCGCACTTTTAATAAGAGTTCCCGTTGCGTATGTGCTTTCAAGATTTACATCGCTCGGATTTAACGGAATAGGACTTTCCATCGGAGTCGGAACAATTTTCTCTCTGATAGTTGTTACGATTTATATCGCGATGGGCAAATGGAAAAAAGTTACGATATAATAAAAAAGGCAGAGAAAAATATCTGCCTTTTTAAATGCAAAGCGCAAAATAGTGGGCAACGCCCGCCATTCATTCTGCACTCTGCATTCTTCATTCTGCATTTACATTCTGTCGTCCATCAGGACAACAGAATGTATGCAAGTGCTGCAAGGAGAATTTTATCGTTCATTCCGTCTTTCATAAACAGTAATAAAAGTGCGGCTAAAATCAGTGTATCATTATCAAGATTTAAAAGACTTTTCTTTTTCGGTTGCGTTTGATTTTCTGTTTTGCAGTCAGGAGATTTCTTTTGCATTTCAAACATTTTTCTACAGGCGTCCTCCTGCATATTCATCAAATCCTGATGGCTGTATTCCTGCAAAAAAATCAACCTCCGTTTTTAAATTTTTTTAAAAGCTCCTGTGCTTTCTGAGAGTTAAGTAATACATTTAATTTTTCTTTGTCCGATAAAATTGAGTTGAGTTTTTTCATCTGTTCATCGCTGATTCCGTTCTTTAAATTTGCGGGAATTTCAGCAGATGAATTTGACAGAAGTCTGTTGATTTCTTCGGGAGTAAAATTGTTATTCATTAAATCACCATCCGTTAAATTATATGATATTGAGGTATATATTATGAGAATTTTAGTTTTATCAGATTCACACGGAAAGCAGTATAATATTTTTGATGCAATTGACGCAGAAAAAGATGTAAAGAATATTATTTTTCTGGGAGACGGACTTTACGATATTGAAAAAGCAGAGAAAAAATATTCACACAAAAATTTCTACAAAGTAAAAGGCAACTGCGATTCTTTTGTGTGGTTAGATATTCCTGCAAGTGATATGCGTGAATTTTACGGTAAAAAAATATTTTTCACACACGGTCACGAATTTAATGTAAAATTCGGTGATGCGGCACTTTTCAATCACGCCGCATATTCAGGTGCCGACATTATATTATACGGCCACACTCATTCACCTGTTACAGAATGCAGAAACGGATATCATATTCTCAATCCCGGCTCAATAGGAGAAAAAAAGTATGCCGTCATTGACATTGTCAACAACGGCATAATGTGTATTCTTAAATCCTTATAAAATTGACTCTATCCAAGCAAGGACATGAGTCGCAACTTCCAGATCATAAGGAGTTGTGATTTTAAAATTATAAAATTCACCCTTAACTGTGTGAACTTCCATACCCTGTGAGAGACAGACCTTTGTAGTATCGGTCAGTATCTTGCGGGTATTTTCATCTAAAGAAGCAAAGGCATTCATCAGTTTATTGATTTTAAAGCCCTGAGGACTCTGTCCTGCAAAAAGCTCTGCTCTGTTGGGAATATCAATAACAATTCCGTCAGCACCTACACGGCTGATCGTATCATTTACTGGAACAACCGTATTACAAGCATCACAGTTTGCCATTTCATTTATAACATCATCAATAATTCTCGTATTAACAAAAGGACGGACAGCATCGTGAATTAAAACAATATCGTCATCGCTGATATCATTTTCAGATTTAATGCCTTCCATAACTTTTAAGAAAGTGCCTTCTCTGTCAGCACCGCCTTCGCAAAGACGGACACGCTCATTTTCACCGAGATATTTTTCAAGCTGTTCTTTTGCAAGGTCAAGCCAATCACCGTTTGAACCTATCCACAACTGTTCAATTCTTTCATCCTTTAAAAGAGTACGGATAGAATGAATAAAAACAGGAGCGTTGCCGAGCATCATAAACTGCTTCGGCAGAGGACTTTTCATTCTTGTACCTGAGCCGCCTGCTAAAACAGCACAATAAACTTTAGAAACACCCATTATTTTCAGTCTCCTTTCAGACCTGATTTTTTAAAAATTTCTTTCAGATTTTTCAGATTATTTTCATCAATATTTTCAACCGATTTCAAATCAGATTTAAGCTTATCTTTTTTAAATAAAACTGCATTAAAAATTCTGACCATCCAAAAGACAGGTAAAAGTATGGGAGTTTTTTTAAGCAGAGGATAGGCTGAAACCATCTTATTTTTTAAAGGAAATATTCTTGAAAATATATATAATTTTTTGTTGCCTTTTTTTACATTTTCATTTGAGAGGGTGAGTTGCTTATTAAGACCGAAAGCACCGCTTCCCAAAATATAATTTCCGATAAGTTTTAAATCTTCATTTTCCTCGCCGTCTGCAAACCACATTTCTGCCAACCTTTTCATCTGTTTTTCAAAGTCATAAAGTGATAAAATTTTCAGCTCGTTTTCAATGTAGTTTTTATCGGAAAATTCATACCGACTAAAAAAGAAAATATCAGCAATTGCTCTGACACCGATACCGCCGTTTCTGAAATGCTTTGCGGTATGTACTATCAAAAAAATATATTGATCCTCGTAGAATAAAGGATTTTCAGGATTCAAAAGCTGAGTAATTTTTTCCTTGTAATAAATATATTCAGGTTGATCTTTGGGGACGGGTGAGTAATGCAACTCAACATTCATCAAAGGCGGCTTTATAAAAACATCTTCATGTGTGACATCATCAAGAGTGATTTCATACCCTGAATTCAAAAGAATTTCTTTTGCTTTTTTTCTGTCTTTTTCGTCTAATAAAATATCAAGGTCTGACATAGTTCTCATGGAAGAGTCAGGATAAAAATTTTTTATGACCGCACCTTTCAGCGCTGTAAATAAAATTTTACTGTCTGAAAAAGCATCGCAGATATATTCAAATTCCGCATCAAAAACTGCAGCCTTTTTTACCGCTGATTTGTATGCTTTCAAAAACTTTTTTTCAACATCTTCAGGAAGGGAAATTTCAGAGCGTTTTAAAACATCGTAAAAAAGGTGTGCAACCTTGTGCTTGGAAGCAGAATAAAAAAGCTTGTCCCAATCAAGATTTTCAGGGACAGATTTTATTGACTTTTTTTCAAATGCACAAGACAAAATTTCTATGAAAAATTTTTGTCGCTTTTCCAAAAAATCACCTCTTTTTAAACGGCCCTACTTTGTTCTAAAAAGAACCTTTTTTGCACGAAAGTTTATTTACATCTTGTCCAACCCTTTTTGGCAGGGTGGTTATTTGGCACGAAAGTTTATTTTCATCTTGTCCGACATTTTTACTGAATGCAGAATTTACACTCATTAAATTTGGGTGAGGGCTTTGCCCTCCCGACATTCTGCACTCTGCACTTTGCATTCTGCATTTATTTCGCCCTTCATTCTGCATTACGAATTTTATTCGTCAAGCACACCTAATTCTCTTGCAGACTTTATAAAAATATCAAGTCCTTTTTCAGCTTCTTCCTTTGTTGTGTCATACTTTTCAAGAAGCGCATCTACTACCTCGTCATATGTTCTGTTTTTCTTTAAAAGATTCCAGATAAAAACACCGCTTGAATTTAAAGTAAGCATACCGCCGAGGTCTGAAGAATTTTTCCCCACACCGACAACGATATTATTCCCTGCAACCTCATTCAGAACAAAACCTTTTTTAATTCTCATTTATATCAACCTCTCAGCAAATGGTCAGACGGTCAGATAATATCCGCCCCTACGTTTTGCGTTTTAAATAAAGCTACTCTAATCGGGTGTGGGTGGAACCCACCCGAACCTCTTACCTATTCGCTCTTACTTATTACTTATCATATTTCGCTCATAGCGGAATATGATACCTCTGCCGCCTCCGTTGACATATTACAACCCATTTCAAAAATCGGAACATTTTTCATAAGCTTATCAATCATAGAAAGCAGATTAGACATTCTCACAGCATTGGCGGGACGTACTGTCTGATTCATAATATTTTTGAGTGCATCCTTTGACTCGCATCTTTTAATTTCATTTGTCGGAGAACGATGCAAAAAGCAAATTCCCTTAATCGGTACACAGACATTTTCACTCAGATTTGTTTTTCCGCTGAAGGGAGTACCGCAGGCATAAATTTTTCCGTCTTTGAAAAGAATTACGGGTTTATCGTCATTTATAAATTTAACTTTATCTTCACCGAATTTTTTCACCCACAGCGATGTGTGTGTTGATTTACCTGTACCGGAGGGGGCGGAGAAAAGATAAGCATTTCCCTCATATTCAATCGCAGAGGAATGCAGAAGGAAGCCGTTGAAATCCAACAGCTTGTAATAAAATTCCACACCGTAAAAAATATACTCACAGCTACCGATATCAAGATGCGGATTTTCCTGATGCTTTTTTTCAAGAAATTCATCGGGAAGCGACAGAGTAATCTGCACATCTTCGGTATCATTTATGAGATACGGTTTTACCTGACTCACCAACGGTTCGTATTTGGGTTCCATAGAAACCGTAAACCCGGCAATTTTATAAATCGGCATAACATTTTCTCCTGATGAAAAAATTATCTGAAAGGCTGAATTACAGCCATAAACTACTAAATAAAATGCGCACATTTTACATTGTGAAATCATTATATCATAATTATATAAAAATGGAAAGAAAATTTCAATTTTCTTATAAGAAAATCTATAAATAAAGTGTTTACAATTCGACAAAAAAGTGTTATTATATTGGGTGGTTGATTATAACTCACATTCTTTTAAGGAGGAAAACAAAATGGCAAGAAAAACTAAAACCATGGACGGTAATAATGCCGCTGCTCACGTATCCTATGCGTTTACAGAAGTAGCAGGTATTTATCCTATCACACCGTCAAGCCCCATGGCAGACTATGTTGACCAGTGGTCAGCTCAGGGCTTAAAGAACATCTTCGGCACAAAAGTAAATGTTGTCGAAATGCAATCAGAAGCAGGTGCTGCCGGTACAGTACACGGCTCTCTTGCAGCAGGTGCTCTCACAACAACTTATACAGCATCTCAGGGTCTTCTTCTTATGATCCCCAATATGTATAAAATCGCAGGTGAATTACTTCCCAGCGTATTCCATGTATCAGCTCGTTGTGTTGCATCACACGCTCTTAATATCTTCGGTGACCATTCAGACGTTTATGCTTGTCGTCAGACAGGTTTCGCAATGCTTGCTG
>JAFRZS010000282.1 GCA_017442445.1 Clostridia bacterium | reverse complement strand
TTTTTATTCTATTTCAATTTTTATATCATAGTCAGGAAGATATTTGCCTTTTGCAAAATCTCTTGCTCTGAATATAACCTCATCGTCATAAACCTCAACCACAAAGCCTATGCCGTTATCGTTATATTCACCGTCTTTGTTCTCGATTCCGACTGACGGAACATTTATGCTGTCAAAGTTATCAAGCTTTTCGTATGAATACTGTCCGAAGCCTGTATGAAGATGACCGCTTATCATGATGACATTATTATATTTATTAAGTATCGCACGAACTTCATCGTTCTGTTTGCCCATTGTTCCTCTTGAATCAATGGGAGAACCCCATGTATCAGGAAGACCGTGGGTATCTTTGAAAGCCTGATGAATTATGACGAATACAGGTTTGCCTTCATTTGTTTTTTCTCTGAGCGTCTGATCAAGCCATATAAGCTGTTTTTGGTAAAAATATGCTTCTTCAAACTCTGTACGGTCTGAACCCATGACTATAAATGTGTAACCGTTTATTTCATATGTATAATGAAGCTTATCAATCAAAAGATCGCTGTTTGCCGAATTACTTAAATTATTCTGGAACGCAATAAAACGATCTGCCGCCTGATTATAATTTCTCAGTCTTATATCATGATTACCGGTTGCCATTAAGAAATGATCCACTTTGGTATCAACGATATCCTCTGTCACTAAATCATATTCACATTCAAGACCGTTTTCGGTTATATCGCCCGCAATAAGTAATGCATCTATTTCAGACTTGGCATTTTTTATATCTTCGCCAACCGCTTTAAGTGCAGGTTCTCTTGTTAGCATATAGTTTGAAACCTGAGTATCTGCTAAAGCCGCAAAGGTGAGTTTTACATTTTTTTCATCAAGGACATCAATAGCATCATCGGTTGACGGCGGAACGAGGGGACATATCAAATAATATATCGCCATAACTAAAGTCAATAATTTTGCAAACATAACAACTTTCCTTTCGAAAAAAATCTGCTTTAATATTACATCATAAAAATAAATTTGTCAACAAACAGAAAAACACCGCCGCGTTTGCGACGGTGTAAATCTTATTCAGCATTAAATTAGCCGATCATAGCGATGATGCTTTCAAACCAAGCAACAATCTGCTCTACGATTGCAGCTGCATCAAGCTGAAGGCCTAAGAATTCAAAAACCTTAGCCAATGCGTCAACGATCATTGTTAAATCCATGATTAAATCTCCTTCCGTAAACTAAAGGTTATGTTGATTCTCTGAATTATGCAAATAAACCGAGAATCCACTCAAAGATTTCAGTAACGATCTGCTGAGCTTCTGCATCTGCACCTGCCCATTCAAGAATCTTAAGAACAAGTTCAAAAATAGTTGCCATGGTACATTCTCCTTTCATTTCATATTTCATATAAATTTTACTACACTAAATCAAAAAATGTCAAGTAGTATTCAGCATTATGATTTGAATTCATTATTATTTTCTATAATTTTATTTAAAATTTTCAGGTTGTTCTGAAATGATATGGCACACTCTTTTACATCGTCATGCGATAGCTCTTTTTCACCGAGCCCTGCTGCTTTATTTGTTATACAGCTCATGGCACATACTCTCATACCGGCGTGTCTTGCGGCTATTGCTTCGACCACCGTACTCATTCCGACGGCATCTGCTCCGAGTTGCTTATACATTCTGATTTCAGCGGGTGTTTCGTAATTGGGACCGGATACCTGAAGATATATACCTTCTTTGATATCTACTCCGCTTTCCCTTGCAACTGATACAACAAGTTCTCTCAACTCTCTGTCATAAACCTCGCTCATATCAGGAAAGCGTACACCTAATTCATCAATATTTCTGCCTCTCAGCGGTGAAGGTACAAAGCTTGAGATATGGTCTGTTATAAGCATAAGTGTACCGGCATCATAAGTAATTCCGCCTGCTGCATTTGTAAGGAATAAAGTCTTTGCACCAAGCATCGACATAAGTCTTATTGGCAAAACGACGCTTTCCATTGAGTATCCCTCATAATAATGCACTCTTCCTTGCATCGCGATAACGGGAACTTTTCCTATATAACCCATTATAAATTTCCCGCTGTGACCTTCAACGGTTGATACCGGAAAATCAGGTAAATCATTGTATTCAATTATTGCCTCTGCCTTTATTTCTTTTGCAAAATCACCGAGTCCCGAACCTAAAACTATTGCGGTATCGGGAACAAAATCCGTCTTTTTGCGTATAACCTCAAGACATTTTTTTATTCTTTCATACTCCATTTATTTCACTCCGACATTATAAATAATAAATCTGTCCGTCATATCTACATCTGCATCTGCAAAACAAATCCTGTACTTATAAACAAGGCTTTCGCCCTTTTTAATTTTAAGACCGCCTTTGAAGAAAAGGTTGTTAGCGGCAAAAAGTCCGTAATCCCTTATATGCCATGCGGTAGGATATCTTTCATTATTCTCGTTGTCAAAAACGGCGACCTTGTATTTATCATTTCCGTACTCGCAGAAAACTGCAGACTTGCCCCATGCTTCTTTTTCGCCTTTTGCACCGTATGAATTTTTAATTTTTCCGTTGCCGTCTTTTGCGTTGAGTTCATCTGCCATTCTTATTCCTAAAGGCCCTGCTTCCTTGGTATCGCCAAATTCAATATCACAGTAGGTTGCAGTAAATTTTATTTCTGCATCAATATATCTGCATCTGCTGCTCTGATTATAAAAACGGAAGCTTCTTTCTTCGTCAATAAGCTTTTCGCCCTCACTTGTAAACCAGATATTTTCCTCTACGATATCACCGTATTCAGTCCCACTTGATATCTTTTTAAATCTCTGATGAGTCTGTCTGCCTTTGTTTTCACCTTTTTCATTCCAGAGGTCATGACCGTTTATGTCACCCACTCCGAAAAATACAGATCTCTGATGAGGATGTTCTTTCGTTTCAAGATCGCATCTTGTAAAGCTTTCGCCTGTTTTTGTATATATTTTACCCATGTACGGTTTCGGTAAAGCATCCGAATATGTGTATGTAGTGAAAACTTCTCCCTTTATCTTTACTGTAAGAACCTTGTTTTCTTCATCATTTTCAATTTCAACACCGATTGTGCCGTCATCACAAGGTGTAAGATCAGCAGTTTCGCCCTCTTTAAGAGTTGCAATAACAACCTCACCGTCATCTGTTAAGATCGGTTCTTCTATCATTTCTCTTATAGCTTTAATTTCCATCTTCAGTCTCCTCAAAAAAGTTCTCTTAAAATTGCATATGAATTTTTACATTCTTCTTCAAAATTATCAAACTGACACTCAAGCGATACTCTTCCCTTATAATTCATTTCATCAAGTGCTTTTGCAAACATTTTCAGATACTCACTTGAAAAATCTTTGACTGCCGCGCGTTTTTCTGCGTGACAGACATGAATGTGCTTTAATATATCCTTGTTTTCCGACAGCACCTTCATATCTTCATCACTTCTGTACATATGGTAAACATCTGCAAGAAGCTTTATGTGACTGCAATCTATATCCCTTACCAATTCCGCACCGTCCGACACTGTGTGAATCACATTGGTTTCATCAACATTCAAAGGCTCTATTGCAACCGTTATATCCGATTTTTGTGCAAACTCGTTGCATCTTTTGAAAAATTCCTTAAGCTTATATATTCCTTCTTGTCTGCTGATTTCATCAGGAATACTTCTTGATTTTCCGCTGCCTAACACAACAGTATCAACACCCATAAGCTTCATTTTCATAAAAGCTTCCTTTAAAAAAGAATACAATTTTTCATCGGGAGAAATCAAGCTGTACTCGGGAGGTATAAATGAATTACAGATTTCTATTGTTATTGAATCCTCTCTCAGCTCGTAAGCTTCTCTTTCATTGAGCTTCATAACCATTCCGACTGTTGCTTCCATGTAATCATATCCGCTGTCTATTACTGTTTTGTAGCCATTCAACAACTCTTGCTTCATATCGCTGACGATGTCGCCGACACCTTGCGGCATGAACGACCCGCCTGGTACGATTGAACCTATTCTTCGCATTTTCCGTCACCTCTTTTTCCGCTGTCATTTTATCATAAATCCGATATTTGAGTCAATCACATAATGCATAAAATTTCTCCATATATTGTTAAAATAATAACTAATAAAAAATCTATTGAAATATCACGAAAAATGTTATAAAATTTATAAGGTGAGTTTTTTGAATAACGAAAAGAAGAAATCAAAGAAAATTTTATCTATTGTCGCTGTAGTTCTCGTTGCAGGAATACTTTTTTCTCTTATCCTTGTTGATTATGTGTCATCAAAGAATTATACAGAAAAAACATCCTTTGCCATGGCAACCATCAGCACATATAAAATATGGGGCAAAAACTCTGACAAAGCGATACAGGATATCATTGATTCTGTAAACTCCGCAGAAAAAAACAATCTTTCAAAATACTCGAAGGATTCTGAAATTTTCAAACTGAATTCTGATTCCGAAGCACAGTTTTCAGATCTTTCTGTTTCGTGGCTGAAATCGGTTCTTGATATATCGGAAAAAAGCGAAGGTGCATTTGATCCTACAATCGGAGCTTTGACAGATGCCTGGGGTATTGGTACTGAAAGTGCAAAACTCCCCGATGAGCAAGAAATAAAGACGCTTCTGTCAGCGGTTGATTATTCAAAAATCAGAATCAACAAAAATACCGTTACTATCGGTAAAAATCAGAATATTGATTTAGGTGCAGTAGGCAAAGGAATTGCTTGTGATATTGCAAAAACAACTCTTCGGAAATATGACTGTAAGGAAGCCGTTATAGCTTTCGGCGGAAGCATATTGCTCTACGGTGATAAAAGCTTTGATGTAGGTATCCGTAATCCTTTGGGAGATTCAGACGATATCCTCGGAATCGTTAGTTTATCCGACGGCTTTGTTTCAACCTCGGGTAATTATGAAAGAACTTCCGTCATTGAAGGAAAAACCTATCACCATATACTTGACACAAAAACAGGCTACCCTTCAGACTCCGATTTATTGTCCGTAACTGTTTTTTGCGATAACGGACTTTTGTCCGATGCACTTTCAACCGCTT
>JAFRZS010000281.1 GCA_017442445.1 Clostridia bacterium | reverse complement strand
TGGGGTTCTTGTAGGCTTTTACACCTGCAGAACCCCTTATTCTATGCGGTTTTATACGGTCTTCGCTTTTTTACATCCCCTTCTTCACATTTACTTCAATAAGTCCTTGTAAAGTCTTATATATTCGTTTGCGGATTTATTCCAACTGTTATCGGAGTTCATCGCGCGAACAACCAACTGACGCCAACCGTCTTTGTTCTGATATCCCTGAACGGCACGGTGAATCGTAGCTAACATATCATGTGCGTTATAAGATTTGAATGTAAAGCCGTTACCAATATTGTCACCGCTGTCAGAAACTGAGTCACGAAGACCGCCTGTTTCACGGACTATCGGGATTGAACCGTAACGCAAAGCCACCATCTGAGAAAGTCCGCAAGGCTCACTTTTTGAGGGCATCAGGAAAATGTCACTACCTGCATATATCTTTCTTGCGACATCGGGGATAAAGCCTAATTTTACGGCGAACTTATCGGGATATTTATTTGCCATTTCATTGAAGAATGCTTCATACTGCCATTCGCCCGAGCCGAGAACGGCAAACTGTATGTCGGTAGTCGCCAGAAGCTCGTCTAAAACGGCGCGTACGAGGTCAAATCCCTTGTGGCCGACTAATCTTGAAACAATACCAACAAGCGGTGTATCAGGCTTCTGAGGTAAATTAAAATCCTTCTGAAGCTCTGCTTTGTTAACAGCTTTATCGTCAACGGAATTTACATCATAGTTTTTATAAATTCTGGAATCTGTTGAGGGGTCATAACCGTCAACATCTATTCCGTTGAGAATACCGCTTAACTTGAAACGGCGCATAAGGAGAATGTTATCAAGACCATGGCTGTACCACGGATCAAGTATTTCTTCCGCATAGGAGGGACTGACGGTTGTTACCTTGTTAGCGCATTCAATTGCGCCCTTCATAAGATTTACATCATTGTTGTATTCAATCAATGATGTTGCATCTTCGGGAAGACCGAGAACATCTGCGATTAACTCTTTTCCGTAAGTACCCTGATATTGAATATTGTGGATTGTGAAAACAGTTTTTATATCTTTGTAGAAATCACGGTCTGAGTAAATAGTGCTGAGAAATACCGGAGTGAGAGCGCTCTGCCAATCGTTACAGTGAATGATATCAGGCTTGAAATCAATATGCTCAAGCATTTCAAGTACGGCTCTTGAAAAGAATGCAAAACGCTCGGCATCGTCATAATAACCGTAGAGATTGTCGCGCTTGAAATAATACTGATTATCAAGAAGATAATATATCACACCGTTGGCTCTTGCTTCAAAAATACCGCAGTACTGTCTGCGCCAAGCAACAGGAACACAGATGCTTGTAATAAAAGTCATGCTGTCTTTTAATTCCTGAGAAATTGTGTCATACATCGGCATAACAACTCTGCAACCGATAAGTCTTTTTCTCAAAGCTTTAGGGAGAGAACCTGCAACATCTGCAAGACCGCCGCTCGCGGCAAAGGGGAGAGCCTCACTTGCAACATAAAGAACTTTCATTTTTTCACAACCTTTCGTATGTTAATTGTAAGAGGTTTTTAAAATGGTTTCGCCTAATTCCGGGGTATCAACAAATTCAATGAACTGAGAGTCACAGCCGTCAGTTTCAAATACTATTATTTCGTTCCCACCGGATTTTAAAAGCGGAGCAGGAACATAAAGTGTTGTCTGCGGACCTGCGGTATTCCAGAATCTTCCGATATTAAAGCCGTTGATAACAACAAATCCCTTTGTGAAGCCGTCAAGCTTTAAGAAAGTGTCATGTGCTTCATCGACATTAAGAATACCTTTATAGAATGTGGGAGTATCAAAGCTCTCGTAATCTTTGAATGACAGCTTATCAAGATTGTCAAAGTAAAGGGGATACATATCCCAATAATAATGGAAACGGAAATCAACTCTCGGAGGCTTCTGCAAACCTTTGTATTCGCCAATCCAGGGGCCGTAGTTTACTCTGCCGAGGTTTTCGCAGAGAATGGAAACTTCCGTACTTTCGCCGATATCCATAGTCATTCTGATTTCATCTTTTTTATCGGGGCGCTCGAATATACCTTTGAATTTCTTATCAAAATAAACAGATGCTCTGTCGTGAACACCGTCAATGACAAGTTGGGAATCTTCAATTGGACCGTTAATCGTTGAACGGTAAAGAACATAACCGAAATCAATACCTAACTCCTCCATAGTAAGCGGAGTGGTTGAGTGTATGGGAGATGAGAGATTATCAAGATTATCGAAAAGCTTTGCACTTTCGGTAAGCTTTACTTTGCCGTAAGCTTTTTTTACTGAATTTTCAACCACAAGGTCGGATTTCACACCGAAATGCTTTTCGTTCATTTCCTTGATTTTGTAATATCTGTCGGTCATGTCACCGGCTTCTGTAAGTATAGCATTATAATCATAGCTTGTGATTATAGGAGTATATTGTATTCTGTGTCCGGCACCGGGAGTGAAGCCAAAATTGGTACCTCCGCAGAACATATAAACATTGACAGACGCACCTGTTTCAAGCATATACTTATAGTCACCGAGAGTTTCCTCGTCGCATCTTACATGGTGCTTTTCGTACCAATGGTCAAACCAACCTGACCAGAATTCACCGCACATTAAAGGTTGGTCGGGACGGAGTTTTCTGAGGTTTTCAAAATGCTGTTTCGGTCGTGAACTGAAATTGACAACAGCAAGACACTCCTTAATTGAACCCGCAGAAAGAGCCTTAGCATTTGAGCCGTCTGATGTGAAAAGCAAGGGAGTGACATTAAGTTTTAAGAGCATATTATAAACGGCATACATATACTCCTTATCGTCACCGTAGCTGCCGTATTCGTTTTCAACCTGAACAGCAATTATGTTTCCGCCGTTTTCGGCAAAAAACGGTCTTATCTGTTCAATCGCTTCTTTGAAATAATTTTCGACCTTGGAAAGATAAAGCTCATTATTACAACGAAGCTTGATATCCTTATATTTCATAAGCCAGGAGGGGAGTCCGCCGAAATCAAACTCAGCACAGATAAAGGGGCCGGGTCTGACAATACAGTAAAGGCCTAAGTCCTGAGCGATTTTTATAAAACGCCTGATATCAAGAATACCTGACCAATCAAAAGTTCCCTCGCGTCTTTCGTGTAAATTCCAGCACATATAGGTTTCAACAGTATTGAAGCCGCAGGCTTTGAGTTTTTTTAATCGGTCTTCCCAACAATCAGGGTGATGGCGGAAATAGTGAATAGCACCGGAAATTATCTGGAGCTTTTCTCCGTCAATATAAAAATTATTTGAATCGTAAGTTAATTTAGACATCTTAAGCACCTGTTAAATAACAATATTTTTTCCTACATAAATCGGATAATCGGGAGTGCTGATAAGCTGTTTTTTAGGTTTGATAACAACACTCTTATCTGTGATAACACAATCAATTACAGTATCATCGCTGATGTAGGAATCCTGCATAATGATTGAATTTTTAACAACTGCGCCCTTGCCGATTCTGACACCTCTGAAAAGGATACAGTTTTCAACCTCACCGTCAATAATACAGCCGTCAGCGACAAGAGAATTTTTAACATGAGAGCCGAGTCCGTAAATTGCAGGCATTTCGTCCCTTGTTTTAGTATAAATCGGACGGTCAATACAGAATAAATCATCGCTGTTTTTCATGTTGAGAAGATCCATGTTTGCCTGCCAGAAGGATTTAAGGCTGTCAATTGAACGCACAAAGCAATCTGCTTTATAGCCCATGATGTTAAGCTTTGAAACATTGTGAAGAATGATATTCTTTTCAAAGCTGTCTTTGCCTGAATTGATACAGGCAACAACCAATCTTTCAAGCAAGGATTTACGCATTACAAAGATATTGAGTGAGTAGTTGACCTTTTTCTCGGTTTTCTGATTTACATAAGCTTTGGTAATCTGACCTTCGGGAGATACTGTATAAGTCATATTTGAATCAAGAACAGGCGGGTGGCCATGTTCATAAACTGCTGTGATATCAGCAGAGTTTTTCATGTGGAAATCAAGAACCTTTGATAAATCAATGTTGCAGATTACGTTGCAGTCTGAAAGAACAACATATTCTTCTGTTGAACGGTTGATAAATCCCATAATACCTGAGAGTGCATCAATTCTGCCGTGATACATTTTATTGTCAACAGTATTGAACGGGGGAAGGATATAAATACCCTGTCTTTTTCTTGATAAATCCCAAGGCTTACCTGTTCCGAGGTGATCCATCAGAGAGCGATAGTTTGATTTTGTGATAATTCCGACCTTTGAAATTCCGCAGTTGACCATATTTGAAAGCGGAAAATCTATAAAACGGTATCTGCCGCCAAAAGGAACAGAACCCATTGTTCTGAGTGATGTGAGTTCGCTTAATGCATCATCGTATGCGTTTGAATAAATGATGCCCATAACATTATTAGCCCTCATTTGAGTCACCGCCTTTCATATCTGTATCAATCATAGCTTTTGGTGGAACGACACATTTTTTGCCGATAGTAACATTTGCACCGACAACCGATACGCCCCATTCATCAAGGTTTTCCATATCCTCGGGTCGTTTGCCGACAACGGCTTTTTTATCAATAACGGCATTTTCTGCAACGATAGCATACTGAACTACAGCGCCTTCTTTGACTACAC
>JAFRZS010000280.1 GCA_017442445.1 Clostridia bacterium | reverse complement strand
TTTGTAATACAAACAACATATGAGTCCGACAAAAAGTGTAAAAGCTATAATGAATAATGCAACAGCAAGACGGACTGACTTATTTTTAAGTTTCAGTTTAATTCCGTCAAAATTGAAGAAAGCAACTAAAATGCACATCACCGCACACAATCCGATAGAAAAATAATATTCTCTTTTCATTGATGCAGCACAAATAAAATACAATAATGTCAAGAATATCGCTGTAACATTTATGGCTGTATCATTCTTTACAATACAAAGTATAAAAAACAACGCAATAACACACAAAAGAAATACGACAAAATTTATTTCATTATAGAATGATATTTCCGTAAAGCTTTCACTTGTTTTCAACAGACTATAAAGTAATACAACCATAAATGCCGCAGTTAAGCGAGGTATAATCTCCCCGATTTTATATTTCTTTAAAAATGTCACAACACACACTCCTTTTTCTACATTTGTAGTTAATTAAGTTTTTAACAAAGAAGCTGTAAAAAAACAGTTTTTTTACAGCTTCTTTCTAGGGGATAGGAAAAAAAGATGCAGAATGAACAAACTGAGCAAAAACAACGAGTATCGTTGTTTTTGGAACCCGAAGGCGTACAAAGGTACGTCGAGTGGCGAAGTTTGTTTATAGCATTTATGCGGTCTGCGCTTTTTTTACATCCTCTTAATTGTAATGAATTATTGACTTCTCTGTGTAATCGTTGTTGTGTTTTGATTTGTTGTCTGACTATCCGCAAAAGACTTTTGTGTCGGTGCATCATTCATAAATGCTTGTTCTGAATACGAAACTTTTGTTGTTTCCTCTAAATGTATAACAGATGATGCATCTTCAAAAACATTTCCGTTTCGATCGGTAACCCTCGGAATTGACGTTTCTTCTGTAGGAATATACACAACTGTTGTTTTATAAATTTCTTCATTTTCTGAGTATGATATATCGGAATTGTCATAAGTAACCCCGAAAACAGTTCCCGAAAGTACAGTCAGTAACATTACAAGCACAGAAAAAAAAGTAAACCTTTTCTTTTTTGTGTTTGTAATTATCAATGTCAACCGATGCTTTAAATTATTCCTGTCATTGACAAAATTACTTGATAAAATCGGAGCATGAGAAGCAGCTCTTTCGTCTTTCAAGGATGCTGTATTTAAAATAGCCTGACAATATGTTTTTCTGTCTTTTTTGTTTTCGTTTCTAATCACACGTTCATCACAAGCCAATTCGCAAATACTTTCTATCTCTCTTTCAATAACCGCCATGACAGGATTGAACCAATGTATCATTTTACAGAAAATAAAAATCGCTTTATATAATAAATCACGCTTCTTGAAATGATATAATTCGTGTTTAATTATAAGACGAAGCTCCTCCTCAGAATAATCACACTCAGGCAAAATAACCGTCGGGTGCCTCAAGCCTGTCATCATCGGTGAATCTACACCTTTTAACCTGACAACATTGATTTTTTTAATTCTCATTTGTTTTGCAACTGCTTTTGTAAGCTCTGAGATATTGTTATCGCAAGGAATTGAACATCTTGATAAATATCTTTTAAATCTGTAATGACTCAATATAGATTTTATTGCAAAAATTATCGCACCGATAACCCAGATTACAAATAAAATTTCAGTTAAATCTATTGAGCTTTGTAAATCAGAAGCATTTGTCAAAGCTATGGTGTTAACCGTAGTTGAAGCTTCCTCCGCCTTTAAAGTTATTTTCCAGAGATGATCCGAGATAAACGGTTTGAACGGTGTCAAAAATCCCAACAAAATAAACAGCCATAAATTATAACGTCTTTTTGCTGACCAATTTTTAAGCGAAGACGAAAGTGCCATATAAATTATTGATACAACCGTCATAAGACATGAGCAAATTAATAAACTGATAATAAACAATTTCATAAGTTTTCACCTATATTTTATTTATCCAATTTCTGAGTTCTTCTATCTCATCTTCGGATACATTTTTACCGTCATATAATGCCTTTACCAACGCGCTGAAGGAACGGCCTGAAAATCGTTTTTTAAAATTTTCCTGTTCAATTTTTAAATAATCATCTTCGGAAATAACGGTATAATAATTTCTTTCCTTTGAATTTTTTTCCGAGCGCAGAAAACCCTTTTTTTCAAGACGAACCAACATAGTAAGTACCGTTTGTGCCTTCCATTCTTTTTCGGGTAAAAGAAAGCGGAGCTTTTCCGTTAAAACAGGTGATGTTACAGGTTCATCAGAATGCCATATTGCTTTCATTATTTCAAATTCCGCATCAGGTAATTTTTTCATACTCACAATAACACCTCAAACTACAAATGTATTTTTTATTAATATACTACACTTGTAGTTATTTGTCAATATATATTAAAAACATCTATCAGAGAACCGTTCCCTGATAGATGCCTGATAGATATTCCTGCGGGAAGCGAAACGCTTCCCCTACGAAAAGTTTTTAACTTTTAAAATATTTTTACTTCTTACATTTTCACTATTACTTATTACCTCGCCGTCAGGCGCATGGGTGTGGGTGAAACCCACCCATAACATTTGCGAAGCAAATATATCACTTTGCCGCAGGCAAAATATCACTCGTCGCAAGACAAATATCACATCGGCACAGCCGATATATCACTGCAAAGTCAACGACTTTGCTTTGCCCACCCTGAATTCTGCATTATAAAAGCCTCAGGCTTTCCTCTGCATCTTTTTTTCCCAATTCATAAAGCTCTTCAAGTGTTTTCGGATTTTGTGTCAGCATATTGGATTTTATATTTTCGCTCGGCCATATTTTTATTATTTTGCCCTCTTTTTCTAAGCTTTTTATAAGCTCTGCCGCTTCGTTGTATTTTATATGTCTTGTTCTTAAAAGCTCAGCAATTTTCGGATATTTTCTGAAAACAAGCGGATATAAAAACTGAAATTTTTCAGGCTTTTTACTACCGTCCGTTATGTTGGAGGTGACAAGTACAATTTTGTCACAGCCTTTATCAAGTGCTCTCTTAATCGGTACGGGATCTGACAGTCCTCCGTCGCAGTAAAGCTTTCCGTTTATTTCAATCGGTCTGCAGATTGCAGGTAACGCACTTGATGCCATCAGTAATTTGCAGTCGCCTTTTTTTACGGTCTTTAAGTCAAAATATTCACTCTCACCCGTTTCATAATTTGTTATGACGATTTCCATGCTTGTTTCGTTTTTATGTAAAGCTTCAAAGTCAAGAGGATCAAGCTCATATGTCAGTTTCCCGTAGATATAATCAAGTCCGAAATATGAGCCTGTTTTTATAAAATTTTTCAAGCTCATATATTCGGGTGATTTTGAATGCTGACTGTAAAATCTGTAGGTTCTGTCCCTCTGATTTGCAAGAAAGGTTACCGCATTTGCGGCACCTGCCGATGCCGAAATGCAGTAATCAAATTTTATATTGTTGTCAATAAAAACATCAAGCACACCTGCGCCGTATATTCCTTTCATTCCGCCGCCGGGACACACCAATCCGATTTTCATTTTATTACTCCAATTCAAACTGTCCTGTATAAAGCTGATAGTATTTACCCTCGTCTGCAAGTAAGCTCTCGTGGTCGCCTCGCTCAATAATTTCGCCGTTTTCAAGCACCATTATTGCGTTTGAATTTCTGACAGTTGAAAGTCTGTGAGCAATAACAAATACCGTTCTGTCCTTCATCAGAGAGTCCATGCCTTTTTCAATATTTCTTTCTGTTCTTGTATCAATTGAGCTTGTCGCTTCATCAAGAATCAATACGGGCGGATCTGCTACTGCTGCTCTGGCGATTGCCAAAAGCTGTCTTTGTCCCTGACTCAGATTCATACCGTCAGAGGTTAACATTGTGTCATACCCGTCAGGTAATCTTTCAATAAATGAATCCGCATTTGCAAGTTTTGCCGCCGCATAAATTTCTTCATCGGTTGCGTCAAGCTTTCCGTAACGGATATTTTCTCTTACCGTTCCTGTGAAAAGATGTGTATCCTGCAACACTACGGCAAGAGAACCGCGCAAAGCATCTTTTTTAATATTTTTTATATCTATTCCGTCATAGGTGATCTCACCGTCGGAAATCTCATAGAATCTGTTTATGAGATTGGTGATTGTGGTTTTACCCGCACCTGTTGAACCTACGAATGCAATTTTTTGTCCCGGTTTTGCATAAAGACTTACATTCTTCAACACTGTTTTTCTTCCGTCGTAACTGAATGTTACATTGTTAAAACGAACATCACCCTTTAACTCAACAAGCTCACCTGTTTCTGTATTTTCCCAAGCCCAGAAGCCTGTTCTTTTATCTGTCTTTGTAAGTCTTCCGTCAGCTTCTTTTTCAACTCTTGTTAAGGTTACAAAACCGTTATCTTCTTCGGGAGTTTCATCAAGTACGTCAAAAATTCTCTCCGCACCTGCAAGTGCCGCAAGAAGTACGTTTACCTGCTGTGAAAACTGTGTTATCGGCTGTGAAAAGCTTCTTGTGTATTGCAAAAATGCAGCAACAGAACCGATATCAAGCCTACCTACACCGTTGACTAACAAAAGTCCTCCGATAGTTGCAGTGAGTGCATAGTTCATATAGGATAAATTACCCATTATCGGCATCAGAATACTTGCATATGTGTTAGCCTTTGTTGCTGAATCGCGAAGCTCCTCGTTACGAACTGCAAATTCTTCCTTGACTTTTTTCTCATGACAGAAAACTTTTACTACCTTTAAGCCTTCAGTTATTTCTTCAATATATCCGTTTGCACTACCTACTGCTTTCTGCTGACGTCTGAAATTTTTCGAGCTCTTTGAACCAATCGTTTTGATGATTATAAACATAATTACAAGCATCAGAATTATCATCAGAGTGAGTATCGGACTCAGTACCAGCATCATTATAAATGTCGAAACAACCGTCACGATTGCAGATATCATCTGCGGTACAATCTGGCTCACCGCTTCACGTACAGTATCGGTATCGTTTGTAAAACGGCTCATGAGTTCACCGTGTGTATTTTTATCAAAATAGCTTATCGGTAAATCCTGCAGATGTTCAAACAAATCCTTTCGGATTGTGTTGAGTGTGTTCTGTGATACATTGAGCATTATTCTCGCCTGAGCATAGGTTGAAAATGCACCAAGTGCATAAACAAAAAGAAGCAATATTACCTTTTTTGCAAGAGGTATAAACGCACCCGCTTCACCCGCTTTTCCGATAAGCGGAATAATCTCATTGATTATGGGTTTGAGCATATATGTTCCCGCAACTGCCGCTCCGGCGCTGAAAAGAACTAAAAACACTACCAGAACAAGCACTGCCGTTCTGCCTTCAGC
>JAFRZS010000279.1 GCA_017442445.1 Clostridia bacterium | reverse complement strand
TATGATGCAGGACTCATATAAAAATGAAATAACTGACGAATTTATCGTTCCCGCTGCAAGTGAAAGCTACAACGGAATGAAAGACGGCGATTCAGTTATCTTCTTCAATTTCCGTCCCGACAGAGCAAGAGAAATCACAAGAGCTTTTGTTGATTCCGATTTTGACGGTTTCAACAGAGAAAAACAGCTTGATCTCTACTATGTATGTATGACTCAGTATGATGCTGAAATGCCCAATGTTGAGGTAGCTTACAAGCCTCAGCGCATTGATATGCCTCTCGGTGCCGCTATCAGCGAAAACGGTCTCAAGCAGTTGAGAATCGCTGAATATACAAAATATGCTCACGTCACTTTCTTCCTCAACGGCGGTGAAGAAACAGTTTATGACGGAGAAGAAAGAATCCTCATTGATTCTCCCGATGTTCCGACTTATGACCTCAAGCCTGAAATGAGCGCTTACGAGGTTGCAGATAAAGTTGTTGAAAACATTGAAAACGATAAATATGATGTTATCGTTGTTAACTTCGCAAACTGTGACATGGTCGGTCATACAGGTATTTTTGATGCAGCTGTTAAGGCTGTTGAAGCTGTTGACGAATGTGTCGGCAAGGTTTACGATGCAGTTGAAGCAAAGGGCGGTGTAATGGTAATTACAGCCGACCACGGTAACGCTGATAAGATGTACGAACCCGACGGTTCACCCTTCACAGCACATACCACTTTCCCTGTTCCCTTTATCGTCACAGGTTACGATTGCGAACTCAAAGACGGTGGTAAACTCTGTGATATTTCTCCCTCACTCCTTGAGATCATGGGACTTGAAAAGCCTGTTCAGATGACAGGAGAAAGCCTTCTTAAATAATAACTGCAGGAAATTTATTGCAATTACTTTAGGCAAAATAAACAAACATTTTTCGAGCTTAATCACGCGCTTTGTTCTACAATCCAAATTATTTCAAAATGCCTGTTTTGTGGTCATTTTTAGATTGACGAGGACGAGTTTTGTGATATAATATATAGTATAAATACAAGAATTTGTGTGTGGGAGATATATATTATGTACGTAAAAGATGTAAAGGTTCAGAACCAGGTTGGTTTACATGCCCGTCCGGCTACTTTCTTCATTCAGAAGGCTAATGAATTCAAGTCATCTATCTGGGTTGAAAAGGAAGAACGCAGAGTTAATGCTAAGAGCTTACTCGGAGTATTGTCCCTTGGAATTATGGGCGGTACTGAAATCCGCATTATTGCCGGTGGCGCAGACGAAGAAACTGCAGTTGATGAGCTTGTAAAGCTTGTTGAATCCGGTTTCAGCGAATAATTTTTCAGAAACGGCATATCGCATCTGCGGTATGCCGATTTTTTTTAGAATTGAGGTGATAACTTGCCAAACGAAAAGTTAAAAGAGCTCAGAACAAAAGCTATGCGTTTACCCTTGACACCCGGTGTTTATCTTATGAAAGACAAAAACGGAAAAATCATCTATGTCGGTAAAGCAAAAGCGCTCAAGAACAGAGTCAGTCAGTATTTCGGCTCAGATAAAAACCACGGAATCAAGGTTCGCAAAATGGTTGAAAATGTTACAGACTTTGACTTTATTCTCTGTGACAGCGAATTTGAAGCTTTAGTTTTAGAGTGCAGTCTGATAAAGCAGTATAACCCCAAATACAACATACTTTTAAAAGACGATAAAGGTTATCACTACATTGAAATTACAAAGCCTCCCTACAGAAAAATCAGGGAAGCCAAGAAAAAGCTTGATAACGGTTCAGAATACCTCGGCCCTTATACAAGCTCCTTTGCAGTCAAGAATACAGTTGATGAAACACAGAATATTTTTAAGCTTCCCAAGTGTAATAAATCCTTTCCGCGAGATATCGGAAAAGGCAGACCTTGTCTTAATTATTTCATATCCCTCTGCTCTGCTCCGTGTGCAAGAAAAATCACCGAAAAGGAATATAACGAAGCAATTGAGGAAGCGATCGATTTCATCAAAGGCGGCAGTGATAAAGCAATTTCACAGATGAAAAAGCGTATGGAAGAATATGCTGAAAACTTAGAATTTGAAAAAGCCGCAAAAATGCGTGACAGAATAAATGCAATCGGAAAGCTTAACGAAAAGCAGAATGTTGTTTCAAACGAGGTAAAAAATCAGGATATCTTTGCAATAGCTACAGGTCCCGAGAAAGCCTGTATAAGCGTTCTGCGCTTCAATGACGGAAGATTGTGCGATAACGAGGATTTTATCATAGATGCTGTCAAAGACTTACCACAGGCGCGTTCAGAGGTAATTACGAGATATTATGAATTAAGAGATACAATTCCTTTGAGAATAGTTGTTGACGGTGAGGTTGCAGATGCTGAGCTTTTGGAAGAATGGCTAACTAAGAAAAAAGGCAGAAAAGTCATCATCACCGTACCGCAGAGAGGCGAACAGGCAAAGCTTGTTTCAATGTGTTCTGCAAATGCGGCTGAGAAACTCGCTCAAAGTGAAGGACTCAAAGGCAATCAGGCGGCACAGTCAGACGAACTTGCAAAGCTTCTCGGTCTGAAAAAAGTTCCTGTGTATATAGAAGCTTATGATATTTCACACACAGGCGGAAGCGACAATGTTGCCGGTATGGTTGTTTTTAAAAATGCACTACCCTACCCTAAAGGATATAAGAAATTTGCTATAAAAGGTTTTGTCGGACAGGACGATTATGCTTCAATGGCTGAAGTTCTTGACAGACGCTTCGCAAGATATGTTGACGGCGACGAAAACTTCGCACCTCTCCCCGACCTCATACTGCTTGACGGCGGTGAAGGTCAGGTCAATGCGGTTTTACCTGTTATGAGAAAATATAACATCAATATCCCGATTTTCGGTATGGTTAAAGATGACAGGCACAGAACAAGAGCAATAACCGCAAACGGTGAAATTATTGCGATAAATTCAAAGCGTCAGGTTTTCACTCTCGTTTCCAATATTCAGGAGGAGGTTCACCGGTTCGCCTACGGATACCACAGAAAGAAACATACAAAATCAACACTTACAAGCTCTCTGACACAAATTGAGGGCATCGGCGAAAAAATTGCAAAAGACCTTATGAAGCATTTTAAAACTATCACAGCAATAAAAAATGCAAGTCTTGAGGAATTATGCAAAGTAAAAGGTATTTCCGAAAAAAAAGCAGAGTCGATTATAAACTTTTTTGGTCGAAACGATTGACAAACACTATATAAAAGTGCGATAATATATTGTATATAATTAGTCGGAGTATTTAGTTCAGATACTTTGGACAGGAGTAAAAAATATGCGTGTAATAACAGGTACAGCAAGAGGCAGAACTCTTGCAACCCTTGAAGGCGAAGATGTCAGGCCGACAGCCGAAAGAGTCAAGGAAGCTGTTTTCAGTATGCTCCAGTTCGAGCTTGAAGGAAGACATGTTCTTGATTTATTCGCAGGTTCGGGACAGTTAGGTATTGAGGCTTTGAGCCGCGGTGCCGAAAAAGCAGTTTTCGTTGATGCTGACAAAAACGCAATCAGGGTTATCAAATCAAATGTTGAAAAAACAGGTTTTACGGATTGCTCGTCTGTTTATAACAGCGATGCACTTTCCTATCTCAGATTCAGCGGTGATAAATTCCACATAGCATTTCTTGACCCGCCGTATTCCAAGGGATTGCTTGAAAAAGCTCTTCCCGAGGTCGCAAAGAAAATGCACAAAAGCGGCGTCATAGTATGCGAACTTCCAATAAGAGACCCTGAACCTGAAGGTGCTGAGGGCTTTAAGCTTTACAGAACCTATAAGTACGGAAAAATCAAAATCGCCGTTTACCGTTTTGAAAAGGAGATGCTCGAATGAAAATAGCGGTCTGTCCGGGTAGCTTTGACCCCGTAACCTTAGGTCACCTGGATGTTATCAGCAGGGCATCAAAGCTTTTTGATAAGGTTATAGTCGTTGTTATGACAAACCCATCAAAAAGCTCAAGCACTTTCACCGTTGAAGAAAGAGTAAAGCTTATTGAAAAATGCATTCCGGATATGGAAAATGTTGAGGTTGACTCATACAGCGGTCTTCTTGCAGAATACGCAAAAATGAAGGGCGCCGTTGCAATAGTCAAAGGCTTACGTGCCCTTTCTGACTTTGAGTATGAATTTCAGCAGTCTTTGATAAACAGACAGTTAAATCCCGATATGGATACTCTGTTTTTATCTGCAAAGCATGAGAATATGTTTTTGAGTTCTTCACTTGTCAGAAATGTATGTTCTCTCGGCGGTGATATTTCGGGAATGGTACCGAAAGAAATTGAACAGGAAATAATTAACAGAATTAACGGAAAGGAAGTATAATACAATGAACATTGAACAGTTATTAGGAAGAATTGAGGACGTTCTTGACGATGGCACAAATATTGCATTTACAAGTAAGATGCTTGTAAATGTTGAAGAAATCCGCAACATACTCGGTGAAATCCGCAAGAATATTCCTAACGAAATCGACCAGGCAAGAGCAATCGTTGCTGAAAGAAATTCTATCATTGATGAAGCTAAAGCAAGTTCTTCTTCAATGGTTGAAAAGGCTGAAACAAGAGTTAAAGAGCTTGTTGCTCAGGCACAGGACATCGCAAAGAAAACTATTGACGATGCTGACGAAAAAGCTGCATTGATTATCAAGACAGCAGAAGATAAGGCTGACATCATGGTACAGGCAAGTGAAGTTGCTAAGAAAGCTCAGGAATACAGCGAAAATCTTATGGCTCAGTCCCGTCAGGAATCTGAAGATATCCTTGAAGCTACAAAGCAGAAGGCTGCTGAAATCTTCAACGAGGCTACAAGAAATGCTGACGAGCTTACAGAAAGCTCACAGAGAAAAGCTGACGAAATGATTGAAAAGGCTACAAGATGGTCAACAGAATTGCGTAACGCAACAACAACATTCATTGAAGATGCTATGAAAAATGCTGATGATGTTCTCGTAAGTAATGTAAATGAAATCAGAAAAGTCCGTCAGAGCATCCGCGATGCAGTCCGCAGCACAAAGATGTAATTAAAACAGTATAAACACTTGAGGCACCGTCTATAAAGACGGTGCCTCAGTTTTATTTGACAGTAAATACTCTCCGCCGTCAGGCGCATAGCCACTTCACATAGTAAAAGTTATCAGTTATGATCTGATTTTTCTTTTATCTTCGTAGGGGAGGCGTTTCGCCTACGAAAAGTTTTTTAATTTTCTGCATTTAAAAAACGGTTGCCGAAGCAACCGTTTTTTTAGTATCTTATAACTTTTGAACCCGATGTAATTGTGAAATCAATGTATGCATCATAGTTTGCAACTGCATACATATCTTCTTCGTCCATACTGTCAACTACTCCGTCACCGTTTATATCTGCCGC
>JAFRZS010000278.1 GCA_017442445.1 Clostridia bacterium | reverse complement strand
GGGCTCAACTGTTGTTTACGGCAGAGGTAAAGCAGTTGTTGTCGGCACAGGTATGGATACAGAAATGGGTAAAATCGCTGATGCTATCGCACAGGCTGAAGAAGGTCAGACTCCTCTTCAGATTAAGCTTTCTCAGCTTTCAAAAATCCTTACATGGCTCGTTTTAGGTATCTGCGTAGTATTGCTCGGTTATCAGATGATTATGGCAGCATTAGGCAACGGTATCACTTTCGGTGTATTCCTTGAAAGCTTCATGGTTGCTGTTTCTCTTGCAGTTGCGGCTATCCCCGAAGGACTTGCAGCAGTTGTTACAATCGTTCTTTCAATCGGCGTTACAAATATGTCAAAGAAGAACGCAATTATCAGAAAGCTCACGGCTGTTGAAACACTTGGTTGTGCTCAGATAATCTGCTCAGATAAAACAGGTACTCTTACTCAGAACAAAATGACAGTTGTTGACCATTACGGTGACAACGAAGCTCTCATCGCAACAGCTATGGCTCTTTGCTGTGATGCTGAAATCGATGAAAACGGCGAAGTTACAGGTGAACCCACAGAGGCTGCACTTGTAAACTATGCTAACTCACTCGGTCTTAACAAAAATGACCTTGTTAAAGCAAATCCCAGAATCGGCGAAGCACCGTTTGACTCAGGCAGAAAGATGATGACAACTGTTCACGAAACTGCAGACGGAATAGTTCAGTACACAAAGGGTGCTCCCGACGTAATTCTTAACCTTTGTAAGTTTGCACTTATAAACGGCGAAACAGTTCCCTTCACAGACGATATCAAGGAAGCTATCCTTAAAGATAATAAGAGAATGGCTGATAAAGCGCTCAGAGTTCTTGCTGTCGCTCTTAAAAAGCATGACTCAGCACCGGCAGACTTTGCTCCCGATGCACTTGAAAATGACCTTGTATTTGTCGGTCTTACAGGTATGATTGACCCTGTTCGTCCCGAGGTTAAGGCTGCTATTGAAGAATGCCGTATGGCAGGTATCACACCTATCATGATTACAGGTGACCATAAGGATACAGCAGTTGCTATTGCTATAGAATTAGGAATCATCGAAGATGCTTCAGGTGCTATCACAGGCGCACAGCTTAACGAAATCAGCGATGAAGAATTTGCTGAAAGAGTTGCTGAATTCAGAGTTTATGCAAGAGTTCAGCCCGAGCACAAGACAAGAATTGTTAACGCATGGCGTGCAAAGGGCATGATCACTGCTATGACAGGTGACGGTGTTAACGATGCTCCGTCAATCAAGAGTGCAGACATCGGTGTCGGCATGGGTATCACAGGCACAGACGTTACAAAGAACGTTGCTGACATGGTATTGGCAGATGACAACTTCGCAACAATCGTTTCTGCAGTTTCAGAAGGCAGAAGAATTTACGATAATATCCGTAAGGCTATTCAGTTCTTACTTGGTTCAAACCTTTCAGAAGTTCTTTCAATCTTCGCTGCAACAATATTGAATTTCACAATTCTTAAACCCGTTCATCTTCTTTTCATCAACTTGGTTACTGACAGTATTCCTGCTTTGGCTCTCGGTCTTGAAAGACCTGAAAGAGATATCATGCAGAGAAAACCCAGAAAGTCAAAAGAAGGCATCTTCGCAGGCGGTATGGGCTTTGATGTATTCTATCAGGGCGCACTCGTTACAATCCTTACACTCGCCGCATTCTTCATCGGCGAACGCATCCAGTCAGGTCATTGGGTATTCTTCAATGCTCCCGAATCAGGACTCGGCATGACAATGGCATTCCTTACAATGTCAATGTGTGAAATCTTCCATTCCTTCAATATGCGTTCACAGAGAGGCTCAGTTCTCGGCATGGCATTTGCACAGAAATCACACAATCCTGTTCTTTATATCGCTATGGTTGCATCTCTCATTCTCACAACAGCAATCATTGAGATTCCCTTCCTTGCAAACATCTTTGATTTCGTACACCTCGGATTTACAGAATATGCAATTTCAATCGGTCTTGCATTCTCAGTTATCCCGATAGTTGAAATTATCAAGGCAATCCAGAGAGCATTCTCAAAGAAAAACTAAACAACTCAGAGTAAAACTCTCCCTATTGAAGCCGGGGTGTTCTGTGAACACCCCGGCTTCAAGCTTTTATTTAATACCAATAGTATTTTAAATATACTTAACTTTAAGTTCTTTGCCATACCTTTCAGCGTATTTTATCATTGACCCCGTTCCTCTGCTTTTGCCGTCCCAAAAACAGATAACATAATCTGCAACCTCCGCCATTTTCTCATTTCGTTTTGGTCCTGCAGCTCTGCCATATTTTTTCCAATCAGCAGGATAATGTTCAACAGCATAACCATGTTCAATTGCATATCTCTCACCTAATTGATCTGTACCACGACAATCACCGGAAATAAAAATAAGTTCATATTCATTCTTTATTCTGTTTATGCAGAAATCAATATATTCCCTTGCTTCTTCATAATTATAATAATCTCTGCACCCTGCAACAACTATTCGTTTTACCATAATACCACCTTTTCGAGTATGGGGATTATATCCCCTTAATATTTAAGATTATAACCCCCATAATAAATTTAGTCAAGGAGGGTTATAATGATAATTTTTGATAAATTGTGGATTACTATGAAAGAGAAGAATTTTTCAACATACAGATTAAGGGAAAAATGTGACATTGACAGCAAGACTATCCGCAGATTAAAGGCTAACGAAAATGTTGAAACAAAAACTCTTGATAAAATCTGCACCGCTTTGGATTGTGATATTACAGATATTATGGAATTTAAAAAATAATATTGTCTGCAATTTTTAAAACCCCTGAGTGCCGAAAGCACTCAGGGGTTTTTCATTTTTAATTTACAGCTTCAGTATAGCTTCTGCTGCTTCTTCGATTTCGGGGACTTCTGCAAGTTCTACAGCGCCCTTGTCAACCAAAGCTGTGATGTTTGAACGGATCGGTAATTTTGCGAGAACGGGAATATTCAATTCCTTCGCAATTTCGTCAACCTTGCTCTTACCGAAGATTTCATAGGTTTTACCGCAATCAGGACATACAAAACCGCTCATATTTTCAATGATACCGAGAACGGGAATATTCATCTGCTGAGCCATGTTATATGCCTTTTTAACGATCATATGAACGAGGTCCTGAGGAGTTGTAACAATAACGATTCCGTCGAGAGGCATTGTCTGGAAAACTGTCAGAGGAACATCACCTGTTCCGGGAGGCATATCGATGAACATATAATCAACATCGCCCCAAGCAACATCTGTCCAGAACTGCTGAAGCACACCTGAAATAACAGGGCCTCTCCACACAACAGGACTTTCTTCTTTTTCAAGAAGGAGGTTGATTGACATAATTTTGATTCCGAGAGTTGCTGTTTCCTTGGGAATAAGACCCATAGCGTTGCTTTCAGCAAGACCGTGAACACCGAAAGATTTCGGGATTGAAGGGCCTGTGATATCAGCATCTAAAACAGCTGTTGATTTACCCTTTGAGCTGACAGATGCAGCTAAAAGAGATGTAACGAGTGATTTACCTACACCGCACTTACCGCTGACAACACCGATAACCTTTTTGATATCGCTGTACTGATTCTGCGGGAGATGTAAATCTCTGTCAGAGCAGTTTTCTTTGCAACTTGAGCAGTTGCCTGAACAATTTGAACTCATGATTATTTGCGCTTCCTTTCTTTTAGCGAGGGGTTATTTTTTGCTTTGGGGTCGCCTATTTCAATAACGAAATAGGAAAGCGCCCATATAAAGATACCTATAAATGCAAACAGCATAAGGTATGCACCTGAACCTAAAGTGAGAGCTTTGATTTCAACAAGAGATGTTGCAAGGCTTAACAAAAAGCTCAGGTCAAATATTGAGAAAATATTGATTTCTCCCGATATGAGATGACTTGCAAAAGCATTCATTGAAATGAATGAAGCTATGATGCAAAGAACACCGCCAAGACTTAAGAACATTGTAGTTTTCTTAAGAAGGGGTTTTATGCAATTGATAACAATTGTTGCAAGTGCGGTGAGTAAAGACAGCACGAAAAATACAACAAGACTTATCGCGGGAGCAATCAGGGGTTTGATAACATCAATTGATTTTTTGAGTGTTTCCAAAAACTCAGAAGGATTAAATGCTGAGCCGTCTCCTGAGGGGAAGGCGAGTGTTATGAGGTCATAGAGGCTGAATTCTTCGGCTAAAGACATACCGACAACAACGACCTGACCTGAGAAAATCGGAGCAAAGAATGCTGCAGCGAAAACTCCGATTGAAAGAAGTACAGCTACTATTCTAAACAAAATTTTCATACAGTCACCTCTTATTATTTCTTGGCACCCCAGGAAGAATTCAAGGAAATTGTACGGTTGAAAATAATTTTATCATCTGTTGAATCCTTATCAACACAGAAATAACCCTGACGCATAAACTGGAATGTGTCGCCGACCTTGAGATCCTTGCAACCGCCTTCTAAAAGACAGCCTTCAAGCACCTTCAATGAATCGGGATTGAGGTTATCTGTAAAGCTTCCGTTTGATTCGTCGGAGGGATTTTCTACATTGAAGAGTCTGTCATACAAACGGACTTCAACAGGAATTGAATCAACGGCACTTACCCAATGAAGTGTACCCTTGACTTTTCTGCCGTCGGGTGATTCACCGCCGCGGCTTTCGGGGTCATAAGTACAGTGAAGACAAGTTACATTTCCTTCATCGTCTGTTTCATAAGAATTACATGTTACGAAATATGCACTCTTGAGTCTTACTTCGTTACCGGGATATAGTCTGAAATATTTTTTAACGGGCTCAGCCATAAAGTCATCCTGTTCAACATAAATTTCTCTTGCGAAAGTGACTTTGCGTTTACCCAATTCGGGTTTATCGGGATTGATTTCAACTTCGATTTCCTCTTTTTGTCCTTCGGGGTAGTTATCAATAATAACTTTAAGAGGTCTTAAAACAGCCATAGCTCTGGGAGCATCCTGGTTGAGTCTGTCACGGACACATGATTCAAGAAGACCGTAGTCAACAACGCTGTAAGCCTTTGAAACACCGATTTTTTCACAGAAATCAAGAATTGCCTGAGCAGGATATCCTCTGCGGCGCATACCTGAAAGAGTGACCATTCTCGGATCGTCCCAGCCGCTGACGATACCGTCATTTACAAGCTGTAAGCATTTACGTTTACTTGTAAGGCAATAGTTGAGATTAAGTCTTGCAAATTCAATCTGTCTGGGCGGATTTTTGAGACCTAATTCTTTTAAGAACCAATCATAAAGGGGATGGTGGTTTTCAAATTCCAATGAGCAGAGAGAGTGAGTAACACCTTCTGCGGCATCTGACAACGGATGAGCGAAGTCATACATCGGATAAACACACCATTTGTCACCTGTCTGATGATGTGAAACGTGAGCGATTCTGTAAATAACAGGGTCGCGCATATTGAGGTTGGGTGAAGCCATATCAATTTTAGCTCTGAGAACTCTTGCGCCGTTGGGGAATTCACCGTCTGTCATTCTTTTGAAGAGGTCAAGATTTTCTTCAATTGAACGGTTGCGGTAGGGACTTTCCTTACCGGGTTCTGTGAGAGTACCTCTGTATTCTCTCATTTCGTCCTGAGTGAGATCACAGACAAAAGCTTTGCCCATTTCAATGAGCTTGACGGCACACTCATAAACGAAATCAAAATAGCTTGAAGCATAAAGACATTCATTCCACTGGAAACCGAGCCACTGAATATCTTCTTTGATAGCATCAACATATTCTACATCTTCTTTTGTGGGGTTTGTGTCATCAAGTCTGAGATTACATAAACCGTTGTATTTCTTAGCGGTCAGGAAGTCGATGCATATAGCCTTCGCATGACCGATGTGAAGATAACCGTTGGGTTCGGGAGGAAAACGTGTCTGAATGCGGTCATAGACGCCTTTTTCTAAATCCTCGTCAATAAAATCGTGAATGAAATTTGAGGGAGCTGTGTATTCTTCCATTATTTATTCCTCCATGTATTTAATGCATTATTAAGTCTTTCCTTAACCTTATCTTCACCTAAAAGCTGAATAATTGCGTGAAGGTCGGGAGTATTTGAACGTGATGTGATTGCAAGTCTGATTGCAGTAGAAACATCACCGACATGACCTTTGAAGCTTTCGGGATTTTTCTTGTATTCCTTGACGTTGGGAGTGTATCCCAAGGGTTCGCAGAGTTCTTTGACTTTTGCAAACCAGGTATCCTTATCATCGGAGCCGTCAAAAACTTTGAGATAAGCTTCAATGATTTCTGCAGCAGAATCAGGAGTGAGTCTGTCACCTAAATCAGCATCAAACTTAAAGAGATCATCATAGAAATATTCAACATAATTTCTGATTTCACTGAATTTTGCAATATCTTTTCTGGGTTTAGCAGTACCTCTGTCAATTGAGAAAATATTTTTTGCAAATTCTCTGTCGCTGTCAAGTAAAGTATAAAGCTCTTTATCAAAATCTTTTGCCCATGCGAGAGCCTTTTCTAAAACTGTATCAGCAGTCATAACAGAAATTATATTTTTGCTGATATCTGTCAATTTATTAAGGTCAAAAAGTGCACCGCTTGCGCTCATCTTTTTAAGGTTGAAGGGGAAAGCGGAGATAGGAGCATCGGAATTAGCCTTTCTCCATTCCTCAAAGTTTGAGTTT
>JAFRZS010000277.1 GCA_017442445.1 Clostridia bacterium | reverse complement strand
TAATTTAATATAGTATAAATTTTTAGGAGGCAATAATTATGGCATTTACAGCTAAAGATGTACAGGCGCTTCGTGAAAAAACAGGCGTAGGTATGATGGATTGTAAAAAAGCACTCGTCGAAGCTGACGGTGATATGGATAAGGCAATTGACTTTTTGAGAGAAAAAGGTCTTGCAGCAGCAACAAAGAAGGCTGGCAGAATCGCAGCTGAAGGTGTTGTTTTAGCATATAATGATGAAGCAAAGAATGTTGGTGTTGTTGTTGAGGTTAACTCAGAAACAGACTTCGTTGCTAAGAATGCTGAATTCCAGTCATTCGTATTGGATATAGCAAAGACAATCGTTGAGAACAATCCTGCAGATGTTGAAGCACTTGCAGAAATGAAATTGTTCGGTAGCGACAGAACAGTTACAGAAAACCTTCAGGATAAAATCCTTGCAATCGGTGAGAATATGAAAATCCGCCGTTTCGAAAGAGTTGAAGGTGTTACAGCTACTTATGTTCACGGCGGCGGTTCAGTTGGCGTACTTGTAAGCTTTGAAACAACAGCAGCTGATAATGATGAATTTAAGACTATGGGTAAAGACATCGCTATGCAGGTTGCAGCTATGAATCCCACATTCCTTGACGAAGCTTCAGTTCCCGCTGAAACAGTTGAAAAAGAAAAGGGTATCCTTGTTGCACAGATGAAGGAAGATCCCAAAATGGCAGGTAAGCCCGAAGCAGTTCTTGAGAAGATTGTTGTTGGTAAAATGGGCAAATATTATTCAGAAGTTTGCCTTCTTAACCAGCAGTTCGTAAAGGACGGCGACCTTACAGTTGCTAAGTATGTTGAATCAGTTGCTAAGAAGATCGGTGCTGATATCAAAGTTACAGGCTTCATCCGTTTCGCTAAGGGTGAAGGACTTCAGAAGAGAGAAGACAATTTCGCTGATGAAGTTGCAAGTATGATGAAATAAGTTTTAACTTAAACTTTCACCGAACCGATTTTATTGGTTCGGTGATTTTTATTGACAATATTACTGTCTGATGATAAAATATATAAGTTAATGAACAAGGAGGCAGTGAGATGCAGAAAGAATTAGCTAAAGTATATGAACCTAAAGAGGTTGAAAGCCGACTTTATAAGTTCTGGCTTGATAATAAGTATTTTCACGCAGAGGTTGAACCTGATAAAAAACCTTATACTATCGTGATGCCGCCCCCGAATATTACAGGTAAGCTTCATGAGGGACATGCACTTGACCATACATTACAGGACACCTTGATTCGTTGGAGAAGAATGCAGGGTTATAATACCTTATGGCTTCCCGGAACAGACCATGCTTCAATCGCAACAGAAGCTAAGATTGTTGAAGCTATGGCAAAAGAAGGCGTAACAAAGGATGATATCGGCCGTGACGGATTCCTTGAACGCGCTTGGGCATGGAAAGAAACATACGGCAATAAAATTGTTGAACAGCTTATGCGTATGGGTTCTTCATGCGACTGGGACAGAGAGCGTTTCACAATGGACGAAGGCTGTTCAGAAGCTGTTAAGGAAGTGTTTGTACGTCTTTACGAAAAAGGACTTATCTATCAGGGTGAACGCATAATCAACTGGTGTCCGCATTGTCTTACATCTATCTCTGATGCAGAGGTTGAATATGAGGAAAAAGACGGCTCCTTCTGGCACATCAGATATCCTCTTACAGACGGAAGCGGATATGTTGAACTTGCAACAACAAGACCTGAAACAATGCTCGGAGATACTGCAATAGCTGTAAATCCCGACGACGAAAGATATAAGGATATTGTCGGCAAAACAGTAATGTTACCGATAGTTAACAGAGAAATTCCTGTTATTGCTGACTCATATGTTGAAATGGACTTCGGTACAGGTGTTGTTAAAATTACTCCTGCACATGACCCCAATGACTTTGAAGTCGGTCTCAGACATGACCTTCCGATTATCTGTGTTACAACAGATGATAACCACATGAATGAAAATGCCGGTGAATTTGAAGGCATGACAGCTGCAGAATGCAGAAAGGTATTGGTAAAGAAGCTTGACGAAGAAGGTTTCCTTATCAAAGTTGAACCTTTAAAGCACAATGTAGGTTCATGCTACAGATGTCATACAACAGTTGAACCCAGAATTTCGAAGCAGTGGTTCGTAAAAATGGAACCCCTTGCAGAACCTGCTGTTGACATAGTTAAAAACGGTACAGTTAAATTTGTTCCCGAAAGATTTGATAAAACATATTTCAATTGGATGGAAAACATCAAAGACTGGTGTATTTCCCGTCAGCTCTGGTGGGGTCACAGAATCCCTGCATGGTATTGCAAGGATTGCGGAGAGGTTATGGTACTTCGTGACGAACCCACAGAATGTTCAAAGTGCCACAGCAAGAATATTGAACAGGATCCCGATGCTCTCGACACATGGTTCTCATCAGCATTGTGGCCGTTCTCAACACTCGGTTGGCCGAATGAAACTGAAGAATTAAAGCATTTCTATCCCACAAATACATTAGTTACAGGTTATGATATTATTTTCTTCTGGGTTGCAAGAATGGTATTCTCAGCTATTGAGCATACAGGCAAAGAGCCCTTCCAGACAGTTCTTATCCATGGCCTTGTCCGTGATGAGCTTGGCAGAAAGATGTCAAAATCATTGGGCAACGGTAACGATGTCTTACAGCTTATTGACGATTACGGTGCAGATGCTTTGAGATTTACATTCCTCACAGGTAACAGCCCCGGAAACGATATGCGTTTCTCAGAAAATAAGCTTAAATCAAGCAGAAACTTTGCTAATAAAATCTGGAACGCAACAAGATTTATTCTCATGAATCTCAAGGGTGACGAAAAAGCACCGCATATTCCTGAGAATCTCAGCCTTGAAGATAAGTGGATTATCAGTCAGTACAATACACTTATCAAAGATGTTACAGATAACCTTGAAAAATTTGAGCTCGGTGTTGCAGCATCAAAGCTTTATGACTTTATCTGGGATGTATTCTGCGATTGGTATATTGAACTTGCTAAAATCAGACTTCAGAAGGACAACGAAGAAGCAGAAACAGCAAGAGCAGTATTGGTTTATATCATGTCCAATACACTCAAGCTTCTCCACCCGATGATGCCTTTCATCACAGAAGAAATCTGGCAGTCACTTCCGCATGACGGCGATACAATTATGTTGTCACAGTGGCCTGAATATGATGAAAAGCTTCACTTTGAAGAAGACGAAAGCAATATGGAAAAAATCATGACAGCTATCAAGGCTATCAGAAACCGCAGAGCTGAAATGAATGTTCCGCCCTCAAGAAAAGCAAAGATTTATATTGAAACTGCTTTAGAAGATGTATTTGCAGTATCTGCTGAATATATGAATAAATTAGCATCAGCTTCAGAAGTTGAAATCGGTAAGGATTTTAACCTTGAAAACAGCGTAAATATTGTTACAAGTGATGCTAAGATTTATATTCCGATGGGTGAGCTTATTGACTTTGAAGCTGAAAGAAAGCGTTTGCAGAAAGAAATGGAAACAGCTCAGAAACAGCTTGATATGGTTATGAATAAGCTTAACAACGAAAAGTTCGTAAGTAATGCTCCTCAGGCAGTTGTTGACGGTCAGAGAGCACAGGCTGAAAGTCTTGAAGCAAAGCTTTCAATGCTCAGAGAAAGCCTTGAATCACTCGGTAAATAATATGGAATATTTTGCTGAAAAATATATACACTCATTATTGAAGTTCGGGATAAAACCCGGACTTCAACGAGTTTGTGCGCTGTGTGAGGGCTTAGGAAATCCTCAGAATGACCTGAAATTCATTCATGTAGCAGGAACTAACGGAAAAGGCTCTGTAAGCACCCAGATGGCTAATATTCTCAAGTCGGCAGGATACAAGACAGGTTTGTTTATATCGCCTTATATCCTTGATTTCAGAGAGAGAATACAGATAAATTCTGAATGGATATCAAAAGACGATCTTGAAGAATGTACATTTAAGGTAAAAGAAATTGCCGATAAAATGACGGAACAACCCACAGAGTTTGAAGTTATAACCGCAATAGCGTTTTTGTATTTCAAAAGACAGAAATGTGATTATGTTGTATTAGAAACAGGACTCGGCGGCAGATTTGATTCTACCAATATAATCAATAAACCTGAATGCAGTATAATAACCTCTGTATCTTTGGATCACATGGCTGTTCTGGGTAACACACTATCAAAAATTGCATATGAAAAATGCGGAATTATAAAAGAAGACGGAATAACTGTTGCTTATCCTCAACAGAGCGATGATGTTTTGTCTGTAATAAAACAGACGGCTTCAGACAAAAATAACAAGCTTTTAATTCCTGAAATTCCCACAGTAATTGATGAAAATATAAACGGAACAATAATTGAATATAAGGGAATAAAGGTTGAAATACCTATGATAGGTGAACATCAGGTCTTAAATACTGTTACCACTGTTGAAGCGGCATTAAATCTTAAGATACCATTTGAGCATATACTCAACGGAATAAAGAAAACCGTACTTCCTGCAAGAGTGGAAGTTATATCGGAAAATCCGCTTATAATCCTTGACGGCGGTCATAATGAAGCAGGAGCGAAAGCATTGTCATATGTCCTCAAAAAGCATGTAACAAAAGAAATTGTTGCAGTTATGGGAATGATGGCTGATAAGGAATGTGACAAGCTGATTGAAGAAATAGCCCCATTATGTCAAACTGTTATCGCGACTCAAGTGCCTGAAAATCCAAGAACACTTAAAGCAGAAGATTTGTCTTACAGTCTTTCAGCTTATACCGAGAGTATTGCAATAGCAAATCCTGAAAAGGCATTTTTAAAAGCACGTGAAATTGCAGGTGACAAAAAAGCTTTGCTTGTTTGCGGATCTCTTTATCTTGCGAGTGAGATTAAAAAATTTATATAAGTTACAGATTCAGACAGAATTTGCACAAAAAATCCTCTATCATTTGATAGAGGATTTTTAATTTTAAGGAGGAATAAAAATGTCTGCAATAATTGACGGTAACTCAGAAAGAATGACTGTCTGGCTTGACGGAGAGATTGATCACCATAATGCCGGTGGTATAAGAGTAAGAATTGATGAAACGCTGATAAGACTCAGACCGAAATTGTTAAGTCTTGATTTTTCAGCTGTAACCTTTATGGATAGTTCAGGGATAGGACTTATCATGGGACGGTATAAAAATATACAGTCTTGGAGCGGAAAATTAGAAGTAATAAATGTGCCTCGTTCTATGTCAAAAGTAATGCGGTTAGCAGGACTTGAACGAATTGCAACAATCAGGAATATGGAGGAGATAAAATAATGAAAGCTACTAATGAATTCAGACTGACAATTGACAGCCGTTCAGTAAACGAAAGCTTTGCAAGAGTAGCAGTGTCAGCATTTGTGGCACAGCTTGATCCGACTATAGATGAATTAGGTGATATAAAAACAGCAGTAAGTGAAGCTGTCACTAACTGCATTGTTCATGCGTACCCTGATTCTGTCGGAAAAATTTACATATGGACAGGCATATACGAAAACGGCAAAATCAAAATTAAAATAAAAGACCGTGGCTGCGGCATTATTGATATCAGACAAGCCATGGAACCGCTTTTTTCTACATTAGGAGGAGAGAGGGCAGGTCTCGGTTTCGCAGTGATGGAGAGCTTTACAGACAAAATAAGAGTGTATTCGAAAGTGGGAAAAGGTACAACAGTATGTCTTGAAAAAACTATTACAGGAAGACCTGCTGATGATTGAGGAAAAAACACGCGAAGAAATGATAAGTAAAAATCTCCCGTTAGTTCATTCTTGCGCACGGAAATTCAAGGACAGGGGAGTAGAATACGACGATCTGTTCCAATCGGGCTGTATCGGGCTTATAAAAGCTGT
>JAFRZS010000276.1 GCA_017442445.1 Clostridia bacterium | reverse complement strand
TATGTTTTATGAAAAAGATACATATTATTCTTTCAGTCGTTTTTCTTCTTGCGGTTTCTGTTACACTTGCAGCTTGTAACAAAAAACCTGCTGACGAAAATGTAGTTACCGATGCAAACGGTGTTGCTGTCACAGACGCCGAAGGTAACACAGCTTATTATGCTGTTACAAATGCTGACGGCGAAGACATTACCGATGCAGACGGAAACAAAATCGGTGCTTTGGTAACAGATAAAAACGGCGAACCCTACACAGATAAAGACGGAAACTTTATCTATTCAGTAGTAACTCAGGTTGTCACAACTAAAAAAGACGGTCAGGATGTAACAGTCACAAAGAATGACGGATCTCCCGTTTACGAGGTTGTCACAAAAGAAGACGGTGATATTCTTTATACAACTATCGTAAATGAAGAGGGCTCAACAATTTTTGACGGAACATATGTTGACGGAGAAAACAATATCATAACCACAACCAAGAAAGAGACAACAAGCTCCGAAAAAAATAACAGCTCCAATAAAACTACCAAGAAAACCACAGCAGAACGAACAACCCGTACCACTACTAAAAAGACAGGTACTACTTATAATACAAATCCCACATCAAACTCAGCAACTGCTTTACAGGCAAAACTTAATTATGTAAAAACAATCGGCGGTGGAGGAAGCAGTTCTGTCACAGATGTTGTCGCAACATCTGACGGTGGCTACATCGCAATCGCAACAGGTAATAAGGCTGAAGGCGATTTTGCAGGATTCAACTCAAACGGAAATACATCAAAGTTCAGCTGTGTTATAAAATATAACGCAGCCGGTTCAAAGGTTTGGAAAACTCCCATTTGCGGCGATAAGGGGGTAGCTCTTGACAAGGTTGCAGTACTTAAAGACGGCAGTATTATAGCTGTCGGTTCAACATCATCAACAAACCTCGGTGCTACACCTATAGGACAGCTTGATAACATTATTGTTAAGCTTTCACCTGCAGGAAAAGTTCAGTTCACAAAGCTCACAGGCGGTAAAAATCATGAGTATGTAAAGAGTGTTGCAGCAACATCTGACGGCGGATTTATTATCGGCGGTAAAACACTTTCAAATGACGGACTCTTTGAAGGCGTTGATAAAACAGGTGCAGCATTCTTAATCAAATACACCAAAAACGGCGATATGTCATGGAAGAAATTATTCGGCGGAAACATGTCTGACTCAATTGTTGATATTGCTGTTACAAGCGACGGTAATATCTATGCACTTTGCCAGACCGCTTCTTCAACAGGATATTTCAAAGACCTCGCAGGTAAAGGCGGTCTTGACTGTGTTGTAATCAAACTTGACAAAAACGGAAAAGAGCTCTGGAAAAAAGCTTACTCCGGAAGCGGACACGAAGAAATACTCGCAATCACTGCAACAAAGGACGGCGGTTGTGTAATCGGCGGCGGTTATACCGTAAAATCAACAACAGACGGCTCTTTCTCTGATTTCCATAATGCAGGCGGATTTGATTCTGTCCTTGTGAAATTCAACCCCTCGGGTTCAGTCGCATGGCAAAAGGTTCTTGCAGGATTTGAAGATGACAGAATTTTCTCAGTTGAAAAATACGGTGACGGATATGTGGTTGTCGGCTCTTCAAAGTCAGATAACAGAGATTTTTCCGCTATCAAAAATATGGGCGATACTGATATTTTTATCTGGTATGTTGATTCAAACGGCAAGACAAAAGCTCTTTCGCGTCTTGGCGGTTCAAAATCAGACCTTGCTTTGGGAGTCACTGTTCTTTCCGACGGCAAATCATTTGTAATCGGAGGACACACAAGATCAAGCGACAGTAACCTGAAAGGTATATCACCTGCAGGAAGCGGTTCTGTATTAGTCGGACTCGTTGCAAAGTATTCCTTCTAACGATAAGGATATTTCACTCCCTGAATCAAGTGAGCTTATAAACATTGTCTGAGAATTGATTTTTAAAATTTTATCAATAACAAGTATTAAATCGGATTTGCAGTTTCTGAGTTTCATTAACCGTGAAAAACTGCAATCCGATTTTATTTTTATCCTTTTTTCTTTAATTTCAACTGAAATACGGTTTTTGCTGAAAAGAAGCAATCGTTCAAACAAAACCGTTATTATCTTTTCATTTGTGAGAACATGTATTTTTTCCTGCTGTGTCCGGAAACTTATCCTTCTCCCCTCTTTATCAAGTTTTTTAAAAATTCTGAGAAGCAGTGTATTTAATTCGTACCTGCTTTTCGGTATTTTATCAAGACTCATTATTTTTATGTCGTCAAGCTCTGATAAACGGCATTTTGCAAAAATTCTGACCTCGTTTGAAAGAATTTTGTTACTCATGTTTTCTGTAATCATGTAAAGTATTTGCAGTTCATCTCTTAATTTCTGCTCATTTTCAGGTGTAGCAGGTATTTCGTATATACGTTTCATTCTGTCACTAAGCTCGTTTAACATAAAACCACAGCACTTTCGATTGTTGTATTGTCCATAGTATATCCGACTTTTAATTGAATTTTGTTCAAACTAACAAAAGTTAAAATTTTTCGTTAAAATTTTAGCAAAAATCTTGCATATTCCGAACAAAAAGGCTAAAATAATTAAGGTAATTTATAAAACAATAAAAATTGGAGGTTATTACCATGGTAAAAGTTGCAATTAACGGATTCGGTCGTATCGGTCGTCTTGCTTTCAGACAGATGTTCAACGCTGAGGGTTATGAAGTCGTTGCTATCAACGATTTAACAGATCCCGCAATGCTTGCTCATCTTTTGAAGTATGACACAGCTCAGGGCAAATATGCTCTTGCTGATAAGGTTGAAGCTAAAGAATCTTCAATCGTTGTTGACGGCAAAGAAATCAAAATCTACAGCATGAAAGATGCTGCTGACCTTCCTTGGGGTGAAATCGGTGTTGACGTTGTTTTGGAATGCACAGGTTTCTACACATCTAAAGAAAAGGCTTCTGCTCACATCAAGGCAGGCGCAAAGAAAGTTGTTATCTCTGCTCCCGCAGGTAACGACCTTCCCACAATCGTTTACAATGTTAACCATGAAAAGCTTACAGCAGAAGATACAATCATTTCTGCTGCATCATGCACAACAAACTGCTTAGCACCCATGGCTGACGCACTTAACAAACTTGCTCCCATCCAGTCAGGTATCATGACAACAATCCACGCTTACACAGGCGATCAGATGATCCTCGACGGTCCTCACAGAAAGGGTGACTTCAGAAGAGCAAGAGCAGGTGCTGCTAACATCGTTCCCAACTCAACAGGTGCTGCTAAAGCTATCGGTCTTGTTATCCCCGAGCTCAACGGCAAACTTATCGGTGCAGCTCAGCGTGTTCCCACACCCACAGGTTCAACAACAATTCTTATCGCTGTTGTTAAGGGTACAGTTACTAAGGAACAGATCAACGAAGCTATGAAGGCTGCTTCAAACGAATCTTACGGCTACAACACAGACGAAATCGTTTCAAGCGACATCGTTGGTATGACATACGGTTCATTGTTCGATGCTACACAGACAATGGTATCTCCCATGGAAGACGGAAATACTCAGGTTCAGGTAGTTTCTTGGTATGATAACGAAAACTCATACACAAGCCAGATGGTAAGAACAATCAAATACTTCGCAGAAGTTTAATTATCATTCAAACAAATCGGCGGTTGCAAGGAATTGCAACCGCCATTTTTTACGTATTACATTATATGTTATAAAAAAGTTAATAGTACAAAAAAGCCGTTTTCTCCGAGCGAAGAAAAACGGCTTTTGTGCATTTATCAACAAATTTTATTTATTCCACAGATGGAGAATACCCTCATCATTGAGTAATTTTATCATAATAACGATAATAGGAACGATGAATACACCGAGGACACCGAAAAGTTTGAGTCCGATGTAGATACCTGCGATTGTTACAATCGGCGGTAAGCCGAGGTTTGTAGCAACCATCTTGGGTTCAATAAACTGACGCAAAACAGAAATTACAATATAAATTATGATAATTCCGAGTGCCATTCCGTAGTTTCCTGTCACAAGACTGTATAAGCTCCAGGGAATTAAGATTGTACCTGTGCCGAAAATCGGGAAAATATCAACGATTGCGGTAATGAATGCAATTACAAAAATGTAATCCGTATGAAGTATTCCTATAAGTCTGAGAATCAAAAGACCGATAAGCATTTCAACAAAGGTTATACCCATAATTGCAAGGTATGCTTTTCCGAGATTTTTCAATGACTTTTTAAGAATCTTTTTACCTGATGAAATACCTTCAACTCTGTCCTTCGGCAGCTGTCTTTTGACAAAGTTTTTGAGTCTGCCGTAATCAGTTGTAAGGAAACATGTTGAAATTATGGTTATAACAAAAGCTATAAGGAAGCTCGGCAACTGCATCGCAGTCGAAACAATTCCGCTCAAGGGTGACGCCAGAAGACTGAAATCAAATTTTGACAACAATGCACCGCCTATTGAAGATGCACCTGCGGCTGTATCTTCTGACAACAATTTTGCCCATTCACTTATTTTTGCTGCGGCAGAAGCTTCCATCTTGTCGGGAAGGAATTTAATAAAATTCAAAATTTTTCCTTCAAGCATTCCTATAAATTCGGGTAAGGCGTTGAATTTCCCTGCCAAAAATTCAAAGAAGGATTTCAGTTCCCCTACCAGCCATACACCTACAAACGCAATAAGCGTACCTATTATTGCATAAACAAGAAGCGACAGTGCTGCCGATGCGAAGCCTCTTGAAATATATTTATTCTTAGATAATCTGTCAACAGGCTTCTGTAATAAAGTTGCGATCACAAATGCAATCATAAATGGCAGAAACAACGTAAATGCATATTTCATAAACAAATAGAAGGCTCCGAGAAGCAACGCGAAATATGCGACTTTTATCAATCTGCCTCTGTATTTTTCAACTACGTTCATATGTTTGTCCTTTCTTTTTCGTATTTAAACAGATTTTACCTATAAATTATAGCTCAAATCAAAATTTTTTTCAATTGTTTTAATATTTTTTTACAAATACTCTTTATTATATTTTTATTTTGTGATAGAATAGTGTGTGATATTTTGAAAAACGGCATTTTTTTGACAATAAACCGTAAGGTTTTGAAAGGAATTGAAAAATATGTACATGGCAATTATGGGTCACGGTGTAGTCGGCTCAGGTGTGGCAGAGCTTCTTCACAAGAATTATGACAGTATCGTAAAACGCAGTACTGTAGATTCACTTGATTTAAAGTACATACTTGATCTCAGAGATTTCCCCGGTGATCCCAACGAAGACAAATTTATCAAAGACTTTAACATTATTCTTAATGATGATGATGTTAAAATAGTTGTTGAAACAATGGGCGGACTTCATCCCGCTTACGAATTTGTTTCTTCCTGTCTTAAAGCAGGTAAGAGTGTTGTAACATCAAACAAGGAGCTTGTTGCAGAAAAAGGTTATGAGCTTTTGAAGATCGCTCACGAAAAGAATGTTAACTTCCTTTTTGAAGCAAGTGTAGGCGGCGGTATTCCGATTATCCGTCCTATCTCCCAGTGTCTTGCTGCTAACGAAATTGATTCAATCGCAGGTATTTTAAACGGTACAACCAACTTTATTCTTACCAAAATGATTGATGATAATATGGATTTCTCCGACGCATTGAAACTTGCTCAGGAATTAGGCTATGCTGAAAAAGACCCCACAGCTGACGTTGACGGTCATGACACTTGCCGAAAAATCTGCATTTTAGCATCCCTTTGCTTCGGCAATCATGTTTATCCCAACTCTGTATATACTGAGGGTATAAGAAATATCACTCTCGCTGATGTTGAATATGTTGAAAATTGGGGCGGTGTTATAAAGCTCCTCGGACAGTCAGAAAAACTTGCTGACGGTAAAATTTCCGCAACTGTCTTCCCCTCTATCATTTCAAATAAGAGTCCTCTTGCAAGTGTTACTGACGTTTTCAATGCAATATTGGTAACAGGTAATGCTGTCGGCGAAACTCTTTTCTACGGAAAAGGCGCAGGTAAATTGCCCACAGCAAGTGCTGTTGTTGCAGATGTTATTGACAGCGCAAAGCATTTCTACAAGAAGAAAGAATTTGGTTGGAACGACACAGTTGAAAATTATGTCGTTGATTATAAAGAGCTTGAGAACGCTATGTATGTAAGAGCTGCTTCATCGGATTGTGAAAAAATCAAAGAGGTTTTCGGTGAGGTTAAGTTCTTAGAGAGAGCTTCTGCTCCTGAAAACGAGATTGCTTTTGTTACTGATGTAATGAAGGAATCAGAATTTTATAATAAGCTTAATTCACTTGCACTTGAAACACTTTCAGTTATCCGTGTAAGTAAGTATTGATTGAAAGGAATGAATTAACTCTATGGCTTTAATCGTTCAGAAATTCGGCGGAAGCTCCGTCGCAAATGCAGAAAGAGTTAAAAATGTTGCAGGTATCGTTACAGATACTTACAAAGCAGGTAATAATGTTGTTGTAGTTGTTTCTGCTCAGGGTGACACAACTGACGATCTTATTGAAAAAGCCCGTGAAATTAACTCTAAACCCTCTAACCGTGAAATGGATATGCTCCTCTCTGCAGGTGAACAGATTTCTATTTCTCTTCTTGCTATGGCAATTGAAGATCTCGGTTATCCTGTAGTTTCCCTTCTTGGCTGGCAGGCAGGTTTTGAAACAGATTCAAACCATTCCGCTGCAAGAATTAAGAAGGTCAACACTTCAAGACTCAAAAAAGAGCTTGACAAGAAAAACATCGTTATCGTTGCAGGTTTCCAGGGACTTAACAAATATGACGATATCACTACTCTCGGCAGAGGCGGTACCGACACACGCGCTGTTGCTATCGCTGCTTCACTTCATGCTGACAGATGTCAGATCTTCACCGACGTTGAAGGTGTTTATACATCTGACCCGAGAAAAGTTTCAAATGCTAAAAAGCTCAACGAAATCACCTATGATGAGATGCTTGAACTTGCAACATTAGGTGCTCAGGTTTTAAATAACCGTTCTGTTGAAATGGCTAAAAAATATAATGTAGAGGTCGAGGTTCTTTCAAGCTTGAAAAGAGTTCCCGGAACCATCGTTAAGGAGGTAACTAAATTGGAAAAAATGCTCGTAAGAGGTGTCACTAAAGATACCGATGTAACAAGAATATCTATCATGGCTGTTCCCAACATTCCGGGGATCGCATTCAAAATTTTCGGCAGACTCGCTGCTAAGAACATAAATGTTGATATTATTTTACAGTCAGTCGGCAGAAATGATACAAAGGATATTTCCTTCACAATCGCTAAAGACCATTGCGATCTCGCTCTTCAGACACTCAAAGATTTCGATCTTCTTGACGGTCTTGAAATCATCAGCGACAGCGATGTTGCTAAGGTTTCAGTTGTCGGTGCAGGTATGGAAACTCACCCCGGTACAGCTGCTACAATGTTCAAGGCACTTTATGAAAAGGATATCAACATTCAGATGATTTCTACAAGTGAGATTAAAATTTCCGTTTTAATCGACAAAAAAGATGCTGATTCAGCTGTTTCTGCAGTTCATGCGGCATTCTTCGCAGAATAAAAAATCATTACACAGTATTCGGAATTGCCCGAATACTGTGTTTTTTATTACTAATACTAAATATATTGATTTTAGTGAATATGTCACAAAAAGGCTTGAAAATACGGAAATATTTTGATATAATATATATGTATTTTCTAAAGAAAGGTATCTAACATTATGAGCTTGTCAAATTCGTCAAATAATGTTCCCCTCTATCTTTTTCATCAGGGTAATAATGCAAAAGCTTATGAGTATTTAGGTGCGCACAGAGAAAACGGCTCTGTTGTTTTCAGAACCTGGGCTCCCAATGCAGAAAGTGTAAGTGTTGTCGGTGATTTTAATGATTGGGATAAAAATTC
>JAFRZS010000275.1 GCA_017442445.1 Clostridia bacterium | reverse complement strand
TACGGCTGAACAGTATATGGAGCTTATTGAATATGCAAGAAAGGTTATGCCTGATGTATCCTTCACAAGTGATGTTATTGTCGGTTTCCCCGGTGAAACATACGAAGAATTCAAGGATACCTTAAAGCTTATTGATAAAGTCGGTTTTACATCGCTCTTTACATTCATTTTCTCACCGAGATTCGGAACAAAGGCTTATTCAATGCCTGACCCCGTATCGCGAGAAGAAAAGGGCAAGTGGTTCAAAGAATTACTTGACCTTCAGGAGAAAAAAGCAGGTGAAAGAACTGCAAAAATGAAGGGTGAAAAATACAGGGTGTTAGTTGAAGGTAAAGGCAATCAGGGAGAAAACTACCTTCAGGGAAGAACCTCGGGAAATGTTATAATTGAATTTCCGGGTGATGAAAACCTTATAGGAAAATTTGTTGATGTATTGGTAACAGAACCTTTGACATGGATTGTTAAAGGTGAACTTATATAATTTATTTTAAAGGAGAAGTAAAAAATGGACTTAGAAAAAATGGCAAGAGAATTAGGCGCAGCGATTCAGAAGGACGAGCGTTATCTCAACTACGTAAAAGCACGCGAAACAAACGAAGCTGATACAGAATTAAATGACCTCATCGGCAAAATTCAGCTTATCCACTCTTCATATCAGCACGAAGCTGCAAAGGGCGACGAAGCTAATTCACAGAAGCTTGATGCATATGATAAAGAGTTCAACGAAGTTTATACACAGGTTATGAGCAACAAGAATATGCAGGCATTTGAAAAGGCACGTCAGGAAGTAGACGAAATGATGAAATATCTCACAGGTATTCTTACACTCTGCGTATGCGGCGAAGATCCCGAAACTTGCGATCCTAACGCACATGCCGGTTGCAACGGCAACTGCTCATCTTGCGGCAGTGACTGCCACTAATAAATAATTTAACTGAGGAGGAACGTCTTATGTCCGATATGTCACCGATGATGAAGCAATATCTTGAAATCAAAAAAGAATATCCGGATACAATTCTGATGTTCCGCCTCGGTGATTTTTACGAGATGTTTTTTGACGATGCAAAGCTTGTATCCAACAGGCTCTCGCTGACTCTTACCGAGAGAAAGTGCGGAAACAATCAGAAGGCGCCGATGTGCGGTGTACCTTTCCATTCGGCAGAAACATACATCTCAAGACTTATTGCACAGAATTTTAAAATTGCCATTTGTGAACAGGTTGAAGACCCTTCAACCGCACAAGGCATTGTAAAAAGAAAAGTTGTAAGAGTGTTGACACCGGGTACTGTTATTGAAAGCAGTATGCTTGATGAAGAAAAGAATAATTATGTAGCGTCTGTCTGCTTGACAGATAATGAATGCGGTATTTGTTTTACCGATATTTCAACAGGTTCAGTTTTCCTTACAGCTTTATCAGGCGACAAGATTACTGACAGAATAATCAATGAATTCGGTCGATATATGCCTACTGAATTAATTGTAAACAGCGAAGCCACAAAAACATCCTATATCCTTGAACAGTTCAAAAGAAAGACAAGGTGTATCGTAAATGTTTTCCCCGACAGACTTTTTGACATAATCAATGCAAAAAGAATTGTATATAATCACTTCAAACGTGAGCTTGACATAGACAGTAACCATGCGATTTCAGCGCTTGGTGCGATGTTTACATATCTCGGTCAGCTCCAGAAATCAGAACTTGCAAACATCAAGGACGTTAATTTTTACACTGACGGCAAATACATGGAAATAGATTTCTCATCAAGACGAAATCTTGAATTAGTTGAAACCATGAGAAACCGTGATAGACGCGGATCATTACTCTGGGTGCTTGATAAAGCAAAAAGCTCCATGGGTAAAAGAATGTTGCGCACATGGGTTGAGCGTCCGCTTTTAAGTCTTGCGCAGATTTCAAAAAGACATAATGCTGTTGACGAGTTAGTCAACAATACAATTCTCAGATCTGATATATCTGCAACACTTGAAGATATCAGAGATATTGAGAGAATAATGGCAAGGGTAGTTTATAAAACTGCAAATCCCCGTGATCTCAGAGCATTGGCTGCAACATTTCAGTATATGCCGACATTGAAGTCAATGATTAAAGATTGCACATCGGAAATGCTTGTACGCATTTTCAAAAACATTGACGAGCTTGATGATTTGTATCAGCTTATAGATGCGTCAATTGACGATAAATTTGAAGACGGCAATATCATCAGAGAAGGCTATAATGCCGAGCTTGATGAATTGAAAAGTCTGTTCAAAAATAATACCGATGTTCTTAAAAATATGGAAGAAAAAGAAATTGAAAGAACAGGTATCAAGAAGCTTAAAATCGGCTTCAACAGAGTAGCCGGGTATTTTATTGATGTTCCGAAATCTTCAATAGCATTAGTACCCGACGAATATATCAGAAAACAAACGCTGACAAACAGCGAAAGATATATAACTCCCGAGCTTAAAGACCTTGAAGCTAAAGTGTTGGGAGCAGAAGAAAGAGTAAACAAACTTGAAAAAGAAATCTTTCTTCAGATTATGGAAACGGTTGCCAAAGAGTTTTTGCGTGTACAGTCAACAGCCGAAGCGGTTGCTACACTTGATACACTTACAGCCTTTGCAACAGTTGCCGTAAACAACAATTATACAAGACCTAAAATAGGCATTGATAAGACTATAAACATATCTGAAGGCAGACACCCTGTTGTTGAGCAGGTGCTTGACGGAGCACCTTTCGTGCCGAATGATACATATCTTGATAATTCCGATGACCGCTGTATGATAATCACAGGTCCTAATATGGCGGGTAAATCAACATATATGCGACAGGTCGCTTTGATTGTACTTATGGCACAGATAGGAAGCTTTGTTCCTGCAAAGTACGCAGACTTGTGTCTGGTTGATAAAATCTTTACGCGAGTCGGTGCCTCAGATGACCTTGCTGCAGGACAGTCAACATTTATGCTTGAAATGGTTGAAGTTGCAAACATCATACACAACGCAACTGAAAACAGCCTTATAATTTATGATGAAATCGGCAGAGGTACATCAACCTTTGACGGTATGAGTATAGCAAGAGCTGTTCTTGAATATATAGCTGACAAAAAGAAAATCGGCGCCAAAACGCTTTTCTCCACTCATTATCATGAGCTTACTGAGTTGGAAGGACAAGTTGACGGCGTCAGAAACTATAATATTTCTGTTAAAAAGCGCGGCGATGAAATAACCTTTTTAAGAAGAATCGTTAAAGGAGCCGCCTCGGGCAGCTACGGTATAGCGGTAGCTAAACTTGCGGGAATACCTGATTCGGTTGTAAACCGTGCAAAAGTTATTCTTAAAAACCTTGAAGCTACTGAGAAATCAAGTCCTGTTTTTGAAAATGAAATGCAGGAATTTGAGATAGAAGAACAGGTAACTCTGACATCTGAAACAGAGGACAGAATTATTGATGAACTCAAAAAAATTGATATCAATACTCTGACACCTATCGAAGCTTTATCAAAGCTTTATGAATTAGTCAAAATGGCAGAAAACTGAGAAGGAGGAGCGTCATGCCGAAAATTAATTTACTATCAAAGCATGTTGCAGAATTGATTGCGGCAGGCGAAGTAGTAGAAAGACCTCTTAATGTTGCCAAAGAAATTTTAGAAAACTCCATAGATGCGGGTGCAAAGAATATAACTCTTGAAATCCGCAGAGGCGGTACAACATACATCAGAATAACCGATGACGGTTGCGGAATTTCACGAGAGGACACACCTTTGGCTTTTGTATCACACGCAACCTCAAAAATTACCGATGCTGAGTCACTCAATGCAATTTCAAGCCTTGGCTTCAGAGGTGAAGCGTTGGCTTCAATTGCCGCGGTATCAAAGGTTGAATTGCTCACTCGCACAGAAGATGAAAGCATCGGCACAAGATATGTTGTTGAAGGCGGAGAACATGTCTTGACTGATGATGCAGGTTGTCCTGTCGGCACAACACTCATAATCCGCGATCTCTTTTTCAATACACCCGCAAGAATGAAATTTCTAAAAAAAGATATAACGGAAGCTAATGCGATTGCGGGAATTATGGATAGAATTGCTTTGTCACACCCCGAAATTTCCTTTAAGTTCATTCGTGACGGAAATACGGTTATGTCAACACCGGGTGATTCAAAACTGTCTTCAGCAATATACTCGGTCATCGGAAAAGCATTTTTTGATGAACTTATTGAAGTTAAACCCTATACGGTAGAAGGAATAACAGTATCGGGATTTGTTACAAAACCCACAGCGGCAAAAGCATCAAGAAATTTGCAGTATTTCTTTGTAAATAACAGAACTGTAAAATCTTTAACAGGAATGAAAGCTCTTGAAGAAGCTTATAAAAATTCCGTTATGGTGGGTAAATTTCCCGCTTGTGTTTTAAATATTGAATGTATGCCTGAATTTGTAGATGTAAATATTCATCCGACAAAAACAGAAGTGCGTTTTGCAAATGACAGAAATATTTTCAATGTAATATATTATGCTGTCAAAAATGCCTTGCTTGAGGAAAACGATGTAAAAGTCGCACCTGTTAAAGCAAAAGTTGAAAATTTCAGATATGACCCCAAAAAGCCTGAACAAATCAGAATGAAACCCAATGAAAATTTCTGGCAGTCAATGAGTCTTGTTGGCGATCCGAAACCTCCTGTCAGAAGACCTGTTTCAATTGACATAGAGGTTGATACTCCGGTTGCTGTGATTGAACAGCCAAGTACTGAAGATAAAACAGAGGAACCGTTGACCGATAAAGTGGCGACACCCACACCGACTTATGAAACGAGTCAGGAACAAACAGTTGAACAGACTGTAATAAATGAAATTATTCCCGAAGTGAAAGAAGAACCCGAAACACAGGTTGAAGTACCTGATTTCAGAGTGGTCGGCGAGGCTTTCATGACCTACATAATTGTTGAGTCTGAAGGTAAGCTTTTTTTCATAGATAAACACGCGGCACACGAAAGAATGATATTTGAAAATCTTAAAAAGCAGAAAAAAGACGAGTCAACTCAGCTTTTGCTGACACCTGCATATGTCACTCTTTCAAAAGAAAACTATTCGGCAATCATTGAAAATCTTGATTTACTCGCCGATAACGGTTTTATAACTGAAGATTTCGGCGCAGGTACAGTGAAGGTTACAGAATGTCCGATGATGCTTTCAACCGATGAAATAGAAGATATTTTACATGAGTTTTCAGATGCTTTAATCAGCGGAAAAACTCGTATGGATTCATCAATCAGAGAACGGTTTTTAGAAACCGTAGCCTGTAAAGCGGCAATAAAAGCAGGACACAACACATCGGAATATGAACGAAATGCTTTTGTTGAAAAGCTTTTGTCCATGCCTGAAATAAGATACTGTCCGCACGGGAGACCTGTCATGATCGAAATGACAAAAAGGGAGATTGAAAAAATCTTCGGCAGATTAGGTTAAATTTACGGAGGAATTTATGCAGATACCGATTATTGCTGTTGTCGGCCCGACAGCTTCGGGCAAAACGGCACTTGCTGTAAAACTTGCAAAACACTTTAACGGTGAAATCATATCTGCTGATTCCATGCAGATTTATAAGTACCTTGATATCGCGACTGCAAAACCCGACGAAGATGAAAAAGAGGGAATCTCTCATCATCTTATGGATTTTCTTGAACCTGATGAAAGGTTCAGTGTTTCGCAGTATAAAAAACTTGCCGATAAAGCGGCAGAGGATATATATTCCCGCGGAAAAATCCCTGTACTCGTCGGCGGCACAGGTTTATATGTAGATAATTTCTTAAACGCCGTTGAACTTACAGAATATGAATTATCTATGGATATCAGAGAAAAACTCATGAAACGCGCCGAAGAAGAGGGAGTGGAAAAACTCTATCAGGAACTAAAGGCGTTTGATCCTGAAGCTGCAGAAAAAATAAATCCCAACGATAAAAAGAGAATTGTCAGAGCTCATGAATTATATGAAGCCACAGGTGTTACGATTACTCAGCAGAATAAAGCATCAAAGGTAAATCCTACACCGTACAAAGCATGTATAATCGGATTGAATGCTTATGACAGAGATGTTTTATATTCTCGGATAAATCTTCGTGTTGATAAAATGGCAGAAGCGGGACTTCTGGAAGAAACAAAGAATTTCTACAGCAAATACACTCCGGATACGGCAGGACAAGCGATAGGCTATAAAGAACTGTTACCTTATTTAAACGGTGAAAAGAGTCTTGAAGAATGTCTTGAAAATCTCAAAATGGCAACAAGAAGATACGCAAAAAGACAATTGACCTGGTTCAGAAGAAACGAGAATATCAATTGGATTTATATAGACTCAAAGAGTCTGGACGAAATAACTCAAGAAGCTATTGGAATAATCAAAGACTCAGAATTATTTACGGAGGACACAGATGAACACTAAAGCTATTTTCAGAGTAGTTGCAGCAATTGTTGCAATTTTTGTAGTAGCGCAATTCATTCATACAGTTATAAAAGTCAATTACGAGGAAGTCAGGACAGAGGTTGTTGTAGATACATCTGTTTCTGATACTCTTGATATGAAAGTGTTTGTGGCAAGAGAAGAAAGCTACATCACAAACGACGCTCAGGGCATTGATGTAGCAGTTGTTGAAGATGCAAGTATGGTTGCAAACGGTGATGTTGTAGCATATATTTTTTCAGACAACACAGATGCCGCAAATTATGTCAAGTCGGTTGAACTTGAAGAAGCACTTGAGAGATATGAAAAAATCAACTATAACCAGAGCTTAGGTGAATTTGATGCAGCTGAACTTGAGGATGATCTGCAGAAGCTTTTTACAAAATATCTCAATGCATCAGATGCAGGTGTTGTATCTGCTATTGAGGAAGCTTCGGACAATCTCAGAGATAAGTTAACAAGCAAGGATATAATACTCAACGGTGAAATGGAGCTTGATACAAAGATTGCAAACACAAAAGGCAGTCTTGAAAAAATCAAGAACTCGGCAGAAAATTCAAAGAAAATTATAACTTCTGATTCAGGCTATTTTGTAAGTAACGCTGACGGTTACGAAAATCTGCTCAGCACTGAAAATCTTGAAGAACTTACCGTTGAACAGGTTGAAAGCACATTGAATGCAAAACCGAAAAATGTACCTGAAAATGTCATGGGTAAACTTATCATCGGATTCAACTGGTATATTGTTGCAGTTGTTGATAATATTGATGTCGGAACAATTTCGGAAGGCTCAAAATATAAAATAAGATTTCCCGATTCAACAGCAGGCGAAATTACAGCAGAGGTTGAATCAATCGGAAATTCCAAGAACGGTAAATCTGTTCTGATACTTAAATCAAACCTCATGAATGAAAACCTTGCTAATTTAAGAATTGAGAATGCACAGCTTGTTCTCAGAGAGAAAAACGGCTTCAAAGTCAGCAAGGAAGCAATACGCGAAGTCAACGGAGTAAAAGGTGTATATATCAGACGAGGTAATCTTATCAACTTCAGAAAAGTTGAAATTATATACACAGGCGAAGATTATGTTATCGTCAAGAAGGATACCGAATCAACGGAAGTATTAAAACTTTACGACTCTGTTGTAGTTAGGGGGAAGGACATTTATGACGGAAAAGTCGTACGCTGAATTAAGATGTGAACGCATTTCAGAAAACTTAAAACGCATCCGTTATGAAATAGCCGAAGCGGCAAT
>JAFRZS010000274.1 GCA_017442445.1 Clostridia bacterium | reverse complement strand
TAAAATTTCTTATATCAAAACTGTAAAGCTTCATCAGTTTTTAAAAGCATTTTTCATAATTTCAAGTGCCTTATCAATATCTTCCCATGAAATATTGAGTGCAGGTAAAAGACGGACTTTTTCTTTTGCGCTGATAACCAAAAGGCCGTTTTCCATGCATTCTCTGATGCAATCTGCCGCCGGTTTTTCAGTTTCAATTCCCATCATAAGTCCCATTCCCGAAACACTCTTTACGCCTTCAAACGATGAGATTTTTTCCTTGAGATACTCGCCTTTTTTCTGTACTTCAGCGAACAATTCATCATCAAGTCTTTCAACAATGCTTACTGCGCCTGCGGCACAAATCGGGTTGCCTCCGTATGTAGAACCGTGGTCACCGAATGTAAGTACATTTTCAGTTTTCTCTGAGAACATAGTCGCACCAATCGGCAAACCGCCGCCGAGTCCCTTTGCGGTTGAAACAATATCAGGTGTGAAGCCGTAATTCATATAACAGTACATAGCACCTGTTCTGCCGTTGCCTGTCTGAACTTCATCAACAACTACGAGTATATCGTTTTCACGAGCAATTTTTACTAATTCATCAACATAAGCTTTGTCAAGCGGTAAAACACCGCCCTCACCCTGTACAAGCTCAAACATAACTGCACAGACATCACCTTTTGCAATTTCTGTTTTGAATGCTTCTATATCATTTGCAGGGATATATCTGAAACCGTCAGTAAACGGTCCGAAGCTTACATGCATTTTATCCTGACCTGTTGCTGTGAGAGTTGTAACTGTTCTTCCGTGGAAGCTGTTTACAAGTGTAAGAATAACCTTCTTGTCAGGATTTTTCATATCGGCATATTTTCTTGCTGTTTTGATTGCACACTCGTTAGCCTCTGCACCTGAGTTTGAGAAAAAGACCTTCTTCATTCCTGCCTTTTCACAAAGCAATTTTGAAAGCTTTATCTGAGGCTCTGTATAGTAAAGGTTTGATGCGTGCTGAATTTTGCCAAGCTGTTCTTCAACTGCAGAAATCCATTTTTCATCAGCAATACCGAATGTATTAACAGCAATACCCGACGCCATATCAATATACTCTTTGTTGTCTGCATCATAAACCTTTGTACCTTTACCGTGTGTTAATACAAGACCGAACCTTTTATACGTATTTGCAATATATTTACTGTCATCTGAAAAATAATTCATCACTTTTCTAACTCCTTAACAAACATTGTGCCGATTCCTTCATCGGTGAGAAGCTCAACAAGTATTGAATGAGGCATTCTGCCGTCAATGATAAATACCTTCTTAACCCCGTTGTTTACTGCATCAACACAGCAACCGACTTTGGGAATCATGCCGCCTGTAACAATTTCATCGTCAATAAGGCCCTGTACTTCAGAAGCTTCAACAACCTTTATGAGTGAATCCGTATCATATCTGTCTCTTAAAAGACCTACGATATCTGTCATTGATATCAAAGCTTCCGCTTTGAGAGCTATTGCAATTTTAGCCGCCGCTGTATCAGCATTGATATTGAAAATATTTCCGTCGTCATCACAGGCAATTGTTGAAATAACAGGGATATAACCTGAGTCAAGGATATTCTCAACAAGTTCAATGTTAACCTCGGAAACCTCACCGACAAAGCCTAATTCCTTATCAATGAATGTTGCTTTTAGAAGCTGTCCGTCAACACCTGAGATACCGACAGCTTTTCCGCCTTTGTTACCGATGATATTTACAAGACCCTTATTAACTTTACCGCAAAGTACCATTTCAACAATTTCTGCTGTTTCGGCATCTGTAACCCTGAGTCCGTTTATGAACTTTGTTTCCTTGCCCATTGTTTTGATTGTGTTTGAAATATCGGGACCGCCACCGTGTACCAAAACAACGCGGATACCGATTAAAGCAAGTAAAACGATATCACCCATAACGGCATCTTTTAATTCTTCACTTATCATGGCATTACCGCCATATTTGATAACAACGGTTTTACCGCTGTATTTTTTTATACTCGGGAGTGCTTCAATAAGCACCTTTGCCCTGTCATTATTTGAAAATCTCATTTAAACTGCCTTCTTCCTGATAATCAAGTTCTGTAGTCGCCGTTGATTTTTACATAATCATATGTAAGGTCACAGCCCCACGCAGTTGCCGAACACTCACCCATACGCAAGTCAACAATAACTGTAATTTCGTTTTCCATAAGGACTTTCTTTGCTTTTTCTTCGGAGAATTCAACAACCTTGCCGTTTCTGCACATCGGAATTTCTCCTGCTTTGCTTGTAAAATCAAGGTCAATTTTGTTGATGTCTATATCTGCACCGCTGTAGCCTACCGCACACATAGCTCTGCCCCAGTTTGCATCTTCACCGAAAATTGCAGCTTTGAAGAGATTTGAGCAGATAACTGCTTTTGCAACTGTTTTTGCAGTTTCAATATCAGCGGCATTCTTTGCAATACATGTGATAAGCTTTGTAGCGCCTTCACCGTCTTTTGCAATTTCTCTGCAAAGGAAGGATGTCACTGCATTGAGTGCTGTTTTGAAAGCAATATAATCTTCATTTTCAGCATCAATAATTTTGTTTTCAGCCATACCGTTTGCAAGTACACAAACCATATCATTTGTTGATGTATCACCGTCAACACTTACCATGTTGAATGTATCTTTAATATCGTCTGAAAGTGCCTTCTGTAACATTTCAGGAGTAATTGCTGTATCTGTAGTAATAAATGAAAGCATCGTTGCCATGTTCGGATGAATCATACCTGAACCTTTTGCAATACCGCCGATTTTACAGGTTTTACCGCCGATTTCAAATGAATATGCGATTTCTTTTCTGAATGTATCTGTTGTGAGAATTGCTGTTGCGGCATTTACTCCGCCGTTTTCAGAAAGATTTGAAACGAGCATATCCATATTTTTTTCAAAAGGTTCAATGCTTAAAGGTAAACCGATAACACCTGTTGATGCTACGATAACATCCTTTGCGTCAATTCCTGTCGCCTTTGATACAAGCTCACAGGTCTTCTCTGCTACCTCAACACCGTCAACATTACATGTATTAGCGTTACCGCTGTTGCATATAACCGCCTGTGCAAAGCCATCTGAAATATTATTTTTTGTTACCAATAAAGGCGCACCTTTCAAAAGGTTTGTTGTATAAACACCTGCAGCAGCCGCGCGTTTTTCACTGACAATCAAAGCTACATCTCTTTTTGTCTTGTTCTTACGGATTCCGCAGTGTTCTCCTGATGCTTTAAATCCTTTTGCGGCACATACGCCACCCATTATTTCTTTCATTACCAATCTACCTTTCTATGTAAACACGTTTTATTTCTTTTATATCTGAAGAGTCTTACTTTCGTCTGCGCCTAACATAAGATTCATACACTGTATCGCTGCACCTGATGCACCCTTGCCGAGATTATCAAATCGTGCGCTGACTGTAATTCTTTCATCATTACCCTGCACAAAGATTTCCATGGTATCAATGCCTGTCATATTGTTTGAACCCATGAAACCGCCTTCAGCTTCGCTGACCCTGAGCATTTTGTTTCCGTCATAATACTCTTTATAAAATTCTCTGAGCTTTTCAACAGAGAGCTTTGTTTTCATGAAATCTCTTACAAGAGGTATTGTTACAAGCATTCCGCTGTAATAATCTGCAACATAAGGTAAGAACATCGGCGGATTTTTGAGTGAGCATACATGCTTCATTTCTTTAAGATGCTTGTGTTCCTGTGTCAGACCGTAAAGTCTTGGTGATGAGAGTTCATCGTTTCTGTCCTCTCCCTCATATTCAGCAATCATCTTTTTTCCGCCGCCTGAGTAGCCTGTGATTGACGTTGCAGCCAAAGGATAATCCTCTGCGATTATTCCGCTTTTTATAAGAGGATAAACAATTGCCTGAAAACCACTTGCATGACAACCCGGTACTGCAATTCTGCTGCCGTTAATTATCGCGTTTCTGTGTTCAGGTGACAGCTCAGGAAATCCGTATGCCCAGCCGTCTGCCGTTCTGTGTGCTGTTGAAGTATCAATAAGCTTTACATCAGCATCTTTTGCAAGTTCTGCCGACTCTATTGCGGCAACATCAGGAAGACACAAAAATGCAATATCTGCTTTCTCAAACATTCTTCGTCTTTCATCGGGATCTTTTCTTAATTCAGAGCTGATTTTTATAAGTTCAATATCATCTCTTTTTTCAAATCTTTCAAAAATTCTAAGCCCCGTTGTACCCTCTGAGCCGTCAATAAATACCTTGTACATTACATCCTCCAAATGAAAAAATCCTAAATCAAAATTTTATCCGATAATAAAGTATATTATAAACTATATAGTAAAAAATTTCAACTTTTTTATGATAAAAAATGAAAAAAGATACATTTCACAAACAAAAATGTATCTTTTTAGAATTTTTATGCATTTTGTAGCTTACTTTAAATATTTATTAATAAAATTTACAACCCTATCGGTATATTCGTCTTCAGCAACGAGTGAAGCGACGGCATGAGCTGCGTTTTCAACCGCGTATTTTTCCTTTTCACAAGCCGCAGAATTGTAAATTTCATCAAGCATATAAAACGGTACGAAGTCATCGTCACAACCGTGAATAAACAAGGTTGGAGTGCATGATTTCTTCACCTGTTCAACCGCAGAGCCGTCTTTTAAATCAAAGCCTGATTTTTTCTTGAATACCGAATTTGCGGCATCGAGGAAAGGAAACGGCGGAAGATGAAAAATATTTTTAATCTGCACGGTAAAAATATCCCATATTGATGTATATCCGCAGTCTGCAACAGCACATACTACATTTTCGGGTAATTTTTCACCTGTTGTCATAAGTACACACGCCGCACCCATTGATACTCCGAAAAGTACAATCTGTGCGTCGGGATCCTGCTCAATTATATACTCAACAAGACTAATCACATCGAGACGCTCAACCCAACCCATACCTGTATATTCACAAGGGCTGTCAGCATGACCTCTCATTGTTGGAAGAATTACATTGAATCCCTGAGAAGCGAAGATTTTTCCGAACACTCCCATATCAGACGGCTTACTTGCGTAGCCGTGACATACAATTGCCCACCTGTTTGTAGCTTCGGGTAATTTATAAAGAAGTGCAGGTATTTCGTCTGACAGCGACGATTTAATGTGTAAGAGTTCATTCTCACTGTCATTAAACCAGGCTCTCCCCTGCGCAACATAGTCACTTGTCACAATTACTTCTTTGACATCGCCGCCTATTTCGTCTGCACCTCGCATTTTATCAATACCCTTTGCGCTCAATGCATATTCATAAAATTTTTCTCCGATTTTCTTATAGGCAAATGCTCCGATTCCGCAACTTAGCGCAATAGTACCTAAAACTTTAGTAAATTTTTTCACATCCACCAATCCCTTTCACAATCTTTTAATGTATTCCGAGGCTTACGGACAAAGCTTTATCTATTCTATCCATATCAGCCGTATCAAGATTTCCCATTTTCTCTTTAAGACGCCTTTTATCTAATGTGCGGACCTGTTCAAGAAGAACTATTGAATCCTTTGAAAGACCGCAATCATCAGCGTTCACCTGTATATGCGTGGGTAAATTAGTTTTAAACCTCTGACTTGTTATCGCCGCCGCAATAACCGTTGGGCTGTACTTATTACCGACATCATTCTGAACAATCAATACAGGTCTTATTCCTCCTTGTTCCGAACCTACTACGGGACTCAAATCTGCATAATAGATTTCTCCCCTTTTGACTGTCATTATATCACTCTCCGTAATTAAGATTGGCATTTATATTTTTGCCAACCTGATGCGGTATTAATCATTCGGGGAGCAATTTTTACCGCCGTTACATTATATTCTCAAATTACACTTATGTTTACGCTTTGAGAGTTTATCGGTAAGTGAATTTAATATTATAGTCTGATGCCTCAATCTGTTTGATGAGTCCGCTTTCACGGTTCTGATATACCTTATACCAACTGCCTTTTCTGACAATATCCGATTTTTCTTCTTTCGCTTCAATTATTTCGTTATTCAAAAGCAAATCGGAAACTACTTTTACAATCGTATCAGGAATACTGCCGTTCAAAAGACTTTTGTCACATTCAAATTCCATGCCTGAATATTTCAGAAAACAAGTATCTGCCTTTATAACAAAACGCATTGATGAAACAGATTCAGGCAACGAAACATCAATTATAGTTTCTCCGAGATTTTCAAATTCAATATTCCCTGAAAATTCACCAACAGAAAATTCTGCTGTAAATTTCTGAGGCGGGGATATTTTTTTTACTTCTGAAAAACCGCTGCACGAACAAAGTAACAATAGCGGTAAAATCATGAAGATAAGTCTTTTCAGTAAAACAACTCCTATTCAAATAAACCGTAGGTATCAGGCAATTCGTTAATAATATCCGTAGGTGTCATACCTCTTTTTGAGTGCTTTTCAGCTACTCTGTCAGCGGCAAGTCCGTGTATAAAAACTCCCGCAGCAGCCGCATCAAATACTTTTGCAGACTGCGCCAACAACGCTGTAATTATACCCGCAAGTGTATCACCGCTACCGCCTGTTGCCATGCCGTTATTACCTGTTGTATTTATAAATACAGGTAAATTATTACTCGCGACGATTGTATTTGCACCCTTTAAAACTACAACAACATTGTATTCTTCAGAAAATTTCAGTGCAGTCATAATTCTTTCCGGTACACTTGTGCCGACATTTTTGCCTGTAAGTCTTGACATTTCACCGGGGTGAGGCGTCAATATCAAGGGAGCTTTTGCTTCCTTTAATATATCTATATTTTTAGCAACGGCATTTATACCATCAGCATCAATTACTATCGGACACTCTGCATTTCTTATAACATGATATACTATGGAATTGGTTTCCTCGTTATTACCTAATCCGCAACCAATCAATACTGCATCGGCAGATTTTATCGCATTATGAATTTCAAACTCTGCCATTGCGGAAATTGTACCCTCAGCACTCGAAGCAACAGGCAACAAAATAGGTTCGGTTACTTTGGGCGCAATTGCAGGATATGCAGACTTCGGGAATATAAGCTGTGTTATTCCTGCACCGCTTCTTACACATGCATTTGCTGATAAAACAGCCGCGCCCTGATAATTCATGGATCCCGCAATAATTACAGCGCGTCCGAAATCGCCTTTATGTGCATTATCACTTTTTTTAGGAAGAACTTTAATTATATTTTCAGTTGTCGGAATTATCACATTAGCTGTGTTTTCAGGGAAGCAATTTTCAGGAATACTTATATCAACCGTTACCGCTTTTCCTATTTTATCTACATGCAATAAATGAACCGGCTTCAATGCCGCAATTGCAATTGTTACATCAGCTTTTATATATATAGGACATTCGCCTTCAGCAGATAAACCGCTCGGCACATCAATTGAGATGCGTTTTGCTCTTGAGAGATTTGCCTGTTCAATTATGGAAGCAGTTGCTTCGTCAAGCTCACCCTTGAAGCCTATACCGAAAATTGCATCTACAATTATATCAGCACTGTCAATTTCAAACTCTGCTTCGTCACAATGAAGCGACGCTTTGTAAAATCTTATGTCAAGACCGTCACATCTTGTGTACATTTCTATTGTGTCTCCGGCTTTCATACAATCATAGACAAATATTACAGACACATCAAAGCCTGACTGCTTGAGCTTTCTGGCAATTACCAGTCCGTCACCTGCATTTTTACCGCTTCCGCACAAGATTGTAATTTTTCTGCACGGTCTGTCATCTGATCTTATGTAATCGTATATGTATTTGGAACAGGCGGCACCCGCGTTTTCCATTAGTCTGAGATATGTCATGCCCATATTACGGCATTTTCTTCAGCTTTTTGCATCTGTTTGATTGTTAAAACTTTCATTCTTTGTCCTCCTGAGAACAATTCTTCATATATTATATCATATTTTTACTAATATTTACATAATAATAATAAAATTTCTTCATTTTTGCTATTGTTTTAATTTAAAAAGTATTGTATAATACTACTGTAGAATGGATAATTCATCGGAGGTGTTTAAAATGATTGATAAAACTCAGACTTTTTCAATCAAAAACGATGCTGATGCAGAGACTAAAGCAACTTTGCAGCTTGTGTATGATGCTCTTAAAGAAAAAGGCTATAACCCGGTCAGTCAGATTGTCGGTTATATTCTTTCAGAAGATCCGACTTATATTACAACACATAATAACGCAAGAAATCTCATCCGCCGTCTTGACCGTGATGAGCTTCTCAGTTCGCTCGTTAAGAATTATCTCAGTTTATAATTTCAGAAAGGATCAGGCAGTCTTGCCGTTGGTGATATTTCATGGCAACTAAACAGAAATTTTTATCTTACAAAGGTCGCCCTCTTGTAAGATGCGGAAACACAATTTATTACGGTAATCCTTCTGACAAGTTTGTACTTGTTATGCAAATTGTAACCTCAAAGAAAATTGATGACCTTGATGTTGCAGACAGAGTTATCGTACAGTTGGTAAATACCGATACAACACTCCCCCTTAACGAACAGATCGTTAAAAAGAGTGAGAAACGCGGGCTCTATGCCGCTATGGATATTGGTACAATCTGGCTTGAAAGAGCACTTTCCCAGGAATAAAATAAAGCTGTCGTTTTGACAGCTTTATTTTTTTAGGGGATGTAAAAAAAGTACAGACCGCATAAAACAAGATGAATCAAGGGGTTCTTGCAAGTTGATACTTGTAAGAACCCCTTAGACAGTTTAAGAAACACAATTATTTAATTTTTTGTTTTATGCTACAAACAAACATCGCCACTCGACGTACCTTTGTACGCCTTCGGGTAAACAAAATCAAGTCTGAAGCCTTGATTTTGCTCCGTTTGTTCGTTCTGTATCATTTTT
>JAFRZS010000273.1 GCA_017442445.1 Clostridia bacterium | reverse complement strand
TGAACGATCTCTCCAAAATGCCCCTGTCGCTCCATATTGAATACCGCAAGTTCATTTTTTGCATAACAGCAATTTTCAAGGAACATACAGAACTTGCCTGTTTCCTGCGAGGTTTTGACAAGATCCCAGCATTCTTCTATTGAAGCCGCACCGCCAACCTCAACCGCGACATCTTTACCTGCCTTCATACAGTCTATCGCAATTTTAATATGCGTTATCCATGTTGTGCAAATCATGACAGCGGTGATATCATCTCTTTTAATTAACTCATGATAATCTGTATATGCATCAGGTCTTATCCCTGATATTTCTTCAGCAATTTTCTGAGCATTCTCCGCTCTGTCTTCATACTTATCACATACAGCGGTAACTTTTGTGTTATCAACAGCTAACAGAGTTCTCATCATATTACGACCTCTGCCGCCGAGTCCGATAACTCCTATAACAGCTTCTTTTTTACCCGACATCTTGACCACTCCTTGTGCGCAGATTCAAAAAAGCATACCCATGCCATCATAATCTGATTATACATATAGTCATTATACTACATAAGTAAAAATAAAACAATGGAAAAAATAAAAAAAATGAGATGTTTTTGAAGCATCTCATTTAAAAATTCTATGAAATTTTGAACGCCACACTAAATTGTATGCGGTTATAAGTTTTGTCATAGCGTAATCGTAGAAAAAGAAGAATACATTTCCCATCACCAAAAGTAAAGGAATAACTAATTTCCCTAAGATTGAAAAGTCTTCTCCGATATTAAATCCGAGTACAAAAATCAAAACACAGTAACTTGAAACTATTGAAATATTGAATACCGAAAATTTTATTATATATTCAACTACAATCGGCAGTTTCGTTTCAAGAACAGATTTCAATATCGGATAAAAGCCGAAGAAGGCAAGATACATCGCAACCGCTTCCTTATCGGGTACGATGATTACGGATATCGCAGATACTGCAAAATATACCGCCAACGCCCACTTTTTATTTATCTCAATAACTATAATCGTAAGTATAAGTCCTGCTAAAGCAGGGACTGCATATGTCAGAACGGGTAATATTCCTGTCAGGAGCATAAGCAACACAGACAGCGCCGCAAAACTCGCAGATATTGCAATTTTTTTACTCTGTTTCATCAGCAACACCTGATTAAATCGCCGCCCATACATTCACAGCAACAGTCAGCACAGATAAGTCCCTGACATATATCACAGCCTGAACATCCGCCTACATTACTGTGACGGTATCTTTCCTGTCTGTATCCGCCGTTTCTTGCATTTCTTGAGCTTTCGTAAGCAGCTCTGTATTCTCTGTTGTTCGGCTCCATTCTGCAGGCATCCTCAAAATTCACACTCGCCTCGTTAAACCAACCGCGTCTGTGAAGAATTGTACCCTTTAAATAGTGCCACTCTGCCGTTCTGCTTGAGTGAGGTATTCCGTCAAGTATTGTCTGCGCATCATCAAGTCTGCCCTGATTGATTTTTTCTCTGACATCACCAAGACCCGAGGTGTTGTATGAATTATAGCTACCTTTGTCGGCTCGTCGATACGAACTGCCGTTGAAATCTCTGCGCATCTGAATTATCTGGTCATATGCACTGTTTATTTCCTGCATTCTTTTTTCTGCCATTTGTTTTTCAAAATCGCTGTTGCAGTTGTCGGGATGATACTGTCTTGCAAGTCTTCTGTATGCTTCTCTGATTTCTTCATCGGAAGAACCCTGAGACACACCTAAAATTTCATACGGATTTCCCATTTTGCAACTCCTTCTCAAGTTCATTTTTCATTGAAAAATACATTCCGTCGTACAATATATTCTCCAATATTTCTTTAAATCTTCTTACAGGTAATTTTTTATATGATTCTATCATTTCCGATACACAGTAATTAAGTATTCCCTGCATATTTTCTTTTGCAGTTTTTATCTGTTCTTCGGTCATGCTGTCAATAATGAGCGGATTATATCTGCCATCTTTTATATCTTCTTCGATATCTGCTGCCGCGTCAATTGAATAAACATATTTCCCGAGGCAGTAGCCCATTCTCTGAAGGTCTGTGTTGTCTTTTGAAATCAGAGAAAAAATTTTCTCCATAGCCTTTGCAGTAGGCTCTGCCGCCGCATCAATACTCTTACAGTTTTCTTTTTCAAGTGACAACTGCTGTGCCATTGTGTTTTTAACTATTTCTTCAATTTCGGGAAAATCCTTTGCCGCTTTTTTGTGAGGTAAGGCAAGAAACGGAATTACCGCCAAAGACCTCAGTTTTTTAAGAAATTTTTCATCGGATATATCATCAAGC
>JAFRZS010000272.1 GCA_017442445.1 Clostridia bacterium | reverse complement strand
CCTAACATTGACTGAATATCCGATGCATCAATTGTTCCTTTACCCATTGAATTGATAAGTCCTTTTAATGCATCTATGACCTGTTTTGCAGAATCACTGTTTTTGATAATATGCTGAATGAGTTTTGAACTTAAAACTGCATCGTCAATAAGATTATTGAGTGCTTCTTTTAATTTTTCAATTTCATTCTTTTCTTCGGGAGTTGTATTTTCGGGAATCTTAGCTTCTTCTTTCTGTGTCTTGATAATCTGTTCAAGCTTTGCTATTTTCAATTCAAGTGAAGCTATCTGACTGTCAATTGCAGAAAGCTGTCCCAAAGCAGATGAAGATGATGAAATATATTTGTCATATGCCGCCTTTGCCGTATTGTAGGCATCTTTCTTTTCGTTAACAACCTGCTGAAGCGAAGATGTATCGAATGTTGCAAGGACCTGCCCCTTCTTTACAGTCTGACCGACAAGGACATTTACGGTTTTAACCGTAACTCCGTCAACCAAAACAAAATCCTCTGAATCGGAAGCCTGAACTGTCGCAGTTTTATCAAGTGTCTGAACTACACTTCCTTTCGCGACTTCAAGTGTTTCGACTCTGTTACCCTTGTCAGGTTTAAAGATATAATAAAGCACACCCGCAAGAAGTCCCAAAATGACCACTGCGACTATACTCAATATTATTATTCTTTTCTTACTCATTTTACTTGTCATAAACTACTTTCCATCTCCTCTGATAATCTGTCCTTATATTTTATAACTTTATTTCAGTTTTGAAAAGGGGTTTGTGTTAAATTTTTTTGAACTTTTGAGATTTTTTACCTTTTATTCTTGTTATTATGTACAAACGGAAGGTCAATCTTTGTTTACTATATAAAATTTTCCGAAATATTACAAAAAATATTGCAAATTTTTAAAAATTCAACTACAATTATACAGTATAAATTTTCATTTACGGAGGAACAAAAAATGAAATTGAAAAAAATCATTGCAATCACACTTACCTTCTGCATTCTTTTGTCTTCAATGGCAACAGGCGTTTTTGCGGTAGATAACGTGTCGGTTGCAGAACTTTCCGACGGTTCAAAAATCGTCACCGCAACATCTGTAGAGGAAGCTATGGATTACCTCGCAGAAGCTGACAGCAGCTGCACAGAATGTGCCGAAGTTCCTGCTGACGGCAAATGGACACGCAAAACTGATTGTGACGGTAAATGCGGTCATGACCCCGCAATCATCGTTCCCGGTATTCTTCAGTCACAGGTTTATTTCCTTGACGATGAAGGAAAGATCGTTATGTCAGGCGGCGAGCCGAAAACAGTTGAAGAAATTACATCTCTCCTTGAATCAGATGCTTGGCTTGAACAGCTTGAAGCTGAAAGAGGTACCGATGTAAAACGCCCGAAGCCCATCATGGAAGCTATGGAATTCCAGTATTTCTTCGATTATGACAAGCTTGAAAAAGCAATTCCCTCAATGATCAAAGCTTTGGTAAAGGCAATCGCTACAAAAGATACAGCAGCTTTTGCTGATTATGTAAGCAGCTTTGTTGACGATAACCTTTCAATCCACTATTTCAACGATGACGGTACAAGAAACAGAGATACTTACCTTGTTGAATATTGGTATTCTCTTGAAGAAGCTGCAAATAAGATGGATATTTTCAACTACTTCGTTGCTAACAGCAAACCCGAAAAGAGAATGAGAACCGAAGCTGAAGCAATCTATCATCAGGTTGATACAGAAGAATATGCAAAGCTTGCAGGTGCTGACCACCTTTATTTCTACACATACCCCTCTTTCGGCGATACATACGAAACTGCTGAAAGATTAAATCAGTTCATTCAGATGGTTAAGACTGAAACAGGTCACTCAAAGGTCAACCTTGTTTTCATCAGCCTTGGCGGTACAATCGGTACAGCTTACTTTGATGCATATTGCAACACTGATGATGTTAACAAAGTTATCTTCGCTTCATCAGCATTGGACGGTTCTTCACTCTTAGGTGACCTCTTCGCAGGTGATTACACAATCGATGATAACGAATTGATGCTTACAGAACTCTTCCCCGATTTATTCAGTTCGTTCTTATCAAACGATAAGGAAATGCAATTCCTTCCCTATCTTCTCAATATTCTTTTAAGACTTGTACCTGCAGTTGTCGGTGACGATATCGCTGAAGTTGCAACTCAGGCTATTCAGACAGTTGTTGATAAATTCCTTTCAAAATGTCCTTCAATGTGGGCACTCATTCCGAGTGAGCGTTACGGAGAACTTGCTGAAAGATATCTCACAGCTCCCGAAGATGCTGAGCTTAAAGTCAAAACTGACCGTTATTATCAGGCTCAGACAACAAACAAGACACGCCTTCCCTACCTCAACGATAACACAGATATGACTATCTTTGTAGTTTGCGGTTACGGACTTCACTTACCCGGTTTACTTAAATCTTACTACACACTCCATTCGGACTCTATCATTGAATCTGAATCACAGTCAGCAGGTGCATACTTTGCTCCTATCGGTGAAAAGCTTCCCGATGATTATGTTCCCGCAATTGATGACTCTTACATTTCACCCGACGGAATCGTTGACGCAGGTGCAGGTTATCTTCCCAATAACACATGGTTCGTTTACGGTCAGGGTCATATGATGCTTCAGGACGGTATCCACGATTACATTTCCATGTGTATCAACATCGTTCTCAATGATGACATTACAGATGCTCGCGAAAACAACGGCGGTTACCCGCAGTTCAACAGCTACAGATATACAAAATCTCTTGCTACACTTCTCGGCTATGTTTATAAAGACCGTACATATACAGAACTCAAAGACAGTGTTGTTAAAAATCTTACTGCCGAACAGGTTGCTGAATTAGAAGTTGTTGCAAAAGCTGCAGCTGACGCTCTTACATCAAAGACATGGGATCCCGATGTTACATACAAAGCTCAGTATAAGCTTGCTGACCTTCTTGTTGAATACGGTATTATGAACGAAGACGGCGCTGAAACTTCCAAGAGTGTTAAGACTACAGAACTTATCACAAAAATTTTCAAGGTTGCAAGTGAACTTGTCGGCAAATTCTTCGGTTACAAGAGCTTTTGGAGCTAACAAATTTCACAAAAAAATCCTTGTGCAATCGCACAAGGATTTTTTATTATATCTCAATTTCGTAACCTGATGATATATATGTAAGTTTGTCTTGCATTTTTTCTTTAAGGTATTTATACTGCTCGATGCCTGTACAGTGGCAGGTGTAGTATGTGCAATCAGTTTTAAGCAGCTTTTCTGCAATCATATCAAGCTGATTCTTACCGTCAGCCTGAGGATCAAGCTTCACAAGATGAAAGCCACCTATAAAAACATCAGGCTTCACCCACTCAATAATATTGAGTATTCCTTTGTGTGAGCAACCGCTGAAAAGAATTTTTCTTCCTTTATCGTTAATCAGCATATACTGTTCATGCAAAAAGCTGTCCTGCAAAAAATTACAGTCTTTTAACTCATTAAGACCAATCGACTGAGTTTCATATAAAGCTCGTTCTGTGTTGCATGTGAAAAGCTCAATATTATCTGTAATTCTGAAGCTTTCCCCTGTCAGCACAATATTGGTATCGGCAAGTTTTTTATCAATACCGATAAATTTTTCAGTTCCGTTATAAAATTCACCGAATGCATTTTTATTTATGTAGATCGGTGCTTTTTCATTAATTTCTGCGAATTTCAACATACCGCCGCTATGGTCATAGTGTCCATGGGATAAAACTGCAAAATCTATCTGAGTCAGGTCAATCCCCATAGTCTTGGCATTATCACTAAAAAGATTTGTCTGTCCGCTGTCAAACAGGATTTTTCTTTCCGCTTCAACATAAAGACTTAATCCGTGTTCACAGGCAAAATGCTCATTACACGCGGTATTTTCAGCAAGTACCTTAATCTTCATTATTCTTCCAACGCCTTTATCAATTCAATCAATACGGGTTCAAATTTTGCACCGTACCAATGATTATCTTCTTCAGCAGTCGCTTCAATACATTTTACTGTATAGTCAGCGGCAATTTTTGCGGCATCATATGCACTCTTACCTCTGACCAATGCACCAACAAAGGCAGAAGCATAAATGTCCCCCGTTCCGTGACAGCTGTTTGAAAGCTTCTGATGTTCATAGTAAGAATAGGTACCGTTTTCAAAAACAACTACACCTGTAGTATCAGCTTCATACGAAACGCCTGTAAGAATTATATTTGAACAGCCTAAATCGTTGAGCTTTGAAATCAGTTCATCAATATATTCACGGTCATATTCTGTTTTATATTCGCAACCTGTTATGAAACAAGCTTCTGTAATATTAGGAACAACATAATCAGCCTTTGCACAAAGACCTTTCATCGCTTCAACAAACTCAGCATCAAAACCGGGATATAAATTACCGTTATCTGCCATAGCAGGATCAACGATTTTACAGCAATTTTCACTTGCATTTGCATTGAATATATTTTCTACATATTCTATCTGCTTTGTGCTTCCGAGATAACCTGTATAAATTGCTTCAAAGACTATGCCTTCCTTTTTCCAATGTTCACTGATTGAAGGCATATCGTCTGTCAGATCTCTGAATGTATATCCGCTGAAACCTGCTGTATGTGTTGACAGCACTGCAGACGGCAAAACACAAGTTTCAATTCCGCAAGCAGAAATTATCGGAAGTGCCACTGTCAATGAACACTGTCCCACACATGAAATATCCTGAATTGTAAGAATCTTTTTATAGCTCATAAAAATACCTCCTCGTCTGAATGCTATTATAATACCGTTCGATTGGTATTAAATAAATATCCAAATAAGGAGATTTTTATATAACCAGTTATTTATTTTTTCTTCTTTGTCTTCGAACCCTGTTTATGTGTCTTTCAAAGTCTCCGTTAGCAATCAGTTCAGCTAAAACAAACTGTTCAAAAACAGGAACTGTGCACGAATAGAAACCGAGCTTTGTTTTAAAATCCGATAAAAGTTTTTCAGGTAAAACCATGTATCCCACTCTTATTGAAGGTGCAATAGTTTTTGAAAAAGTGTTGAGATATATGACATTCTGTTTGTCTGATAAAGAAAAAACGGTATCTTCATTTTTCTTTGAAACTGTCAATTCAGATTCATAATTATCCTCAATTATATATCCTGACTTTTTTTCCGCCCACCTGAGATATTCCCGTCTTTTCGACGCAGAGGCACATATTCCGCTTGGGTAGCTGTTAAATGGTGTTATGTGCAAAACTGTTGCTTGAGTTTTTTCAAGCTCTGATGTTTTTATTCCGTCATTAAATAGACTCAACATATCGCATTTCACACCGTTTGCCTCATACACCTTGCGGATTTTTTCATATGACGGATTTTCAAGAGCAAAAATTCTGTCTTCGCCGAGAAGCTGTACTATCAGGCTGTAAAGATATTCCGCACCCGAACCGATAACAATTTGTTCGGGCAAAACTGTAATACCGTTACTTCTTGCAAGGTATGATGATATCGCATTTCTCAGTCTGTCACAACCCTGATTATGTGATTTTATGAGAATTTCTTCACCGTAATCAGATAAAACTTTTCTCATAGTTTTAGCAAGAAGAGAAAACGGAAACTCGTGTTGAAAGTTATGATTTTCATTTTTTCTGACAGGCAAAACATCAGAATCCGAAACTGAGAAAAAATCGTCACTTTTATATATGACAAAATATCCGCTTCGCTCTCTTGACTCAACATATCCTTCGTCACAGAGTATTGCGTAAGCGTGTTCAACCGTGATAACACTTACCTCTGTTTCCTCTGAGATAATTCGCTTTGACGGAAGCTTTGTGCCGTAAGGAAACGCACCGCTGACAATATCCTTGCGCAGTTGTTCATAAAGCTGAATATATGCGGATTTCCCGCTTTTCTTGTCAACAGAGTATTTCATAAGCTTCACCTTTTTAATTATATCATACATACTTGTTTTTATCAAGCAAACACCGGCTTATCAACAACTACCCAATAAAAACAAAAATCACTAAACTGAATGCCGCAAAACTTATTATAAAAATACTTGAAAAAATATAAAGATTGTGATAGAATGTAAAGGTGCTAAGAAACAGTGTGCTGAATTTCAATTTCTTCACTGTTCACTATCTTATTACTTAAAAATTCGGGGGCGTAGCTCAGCTGGGAGCCCAAGGCACTCAGAAACGCACCCTCATTAAAAATTGAATATTATGCACATGGGGCATTAGCTCAGTTGGGATGAGTGCTTGACTGGCAGTCAAGAGGTCAGGGGTTCGACCCCCCTATGCTCCACCATGAAAACTCCGTACACAGTTGTTTGCGGAGTTTTTTCTTTTATGAGGTGTTATTTGTTGAAATAAGTTCCATTTTGTGGTATCATTAAAAAAATATTTAGTGGACGATGGGTTGTTATTTTATGAGTGTTATTTTTGGAATAAAAGAAACAAATTCAATAATATTAGGAAGTGATAAGCGCGGGTCAACAAAAGAAGGCATTTTTATTACCGATTATTTAAATAAAATCATAGTTATCAATGAACATTTAGCATTAGCAAGTGCAGGCAATGCTGTTGTTGAAAAAGCAATTATGTTAGATATAAATAATATGGTAAACAAAGCGTTGTTAAACACTCACGACCTGCTTAATATAATAAAATCTTTTTATATTAGAGTTGCAAATGCAAACTGTAGTAATATATTAGATTTACCTTTTTATTTTCTTATAGCAGGAAAAGGGAACGATGGAAAAGCGTGTTTAATATCTGGTTTAAACAAGAACGGAGCAATAGATGCAAAAGAAGTACCAATGGCTCTTTATCCTCCAGCAGATGTAAAAATGCAGTTTTGTTGTGATTGTTTTGCCAAAAATTATCACGCTAATAATGATACTTTTGTCGAGAAAACAATTAAGGATATCTCAAATGTTAGTGATTTGGTAAGTTCCACTGGTAATAAATGGATTTATAATATTACAACAGAGAAGAGCGAATTTTTTTCATTTTAATAGATACACAAAAACTCCGAGTATGGTAAAACTTATACTCGGAGTTTTTTGTGTTATGCTACCTTATCTAATCCCACCATAAACTGCTCAAAGTCAATATTAAACTCAACTTTCAGCTTATATCCTCTGCTGACCTCAACCCGTTTAATCAGGCAATTAACAATCATTTTCTTCTTTTCAAAGCTTGCTTCGTCATAAAGCTCCGCCCAAGAAATTAGTTCATCAAAGCTGTCGGATAAATTCTTGAGTACACTTTCACCGTCAGCGACATCCTTTTCAGCATCGGCACATAAATCAAAAAGCCTACTGCACTCTTTCTCGGATTCTGCAATCAGTTCCGAAAGAGTATCAGCCGAAAATGAGCTTTCACCCTTGATTACTTTTATAACCTCGGATTTTAGTATAGTGAGATTTTCAAACTCTTTATTGTAATCTGCTTTTAACATATTGAGCCTTGCTTTTCTTACTTCGAGTTCATCAGCATACTCCGTTATGTCGCCGGGGAACGAGAATGTTAAATTATGAAAATCATTTGTCAATATAAATACTATAAGAATAATTGCAGGTATGTAAAGTAAGTTAAAACGACGGTCAAGCTTGAAATCTTCAGGCTTTCCGATACACATTGTTATAAATACACCCAACAACGGAATCAGTATCATCGGAATATAATAACAGTACCATATATATCTTCCGAGAGGATCTTCATTGTCCAAAAAATGCCATTTGAATGTTCTTATCGCTAACCAGAAAATCATCAGTATAGCAACACTCATAAGATATTTCCGTATCTGCTTATTTATAATTCTTCTTTTTAAGGTTACACACCACAGAACTAATAACGGCAGATGAATTATGTGAGGTACCATTCTCAAAGCCGAACGCACAACAACATCACTCGCGTAATAATGCAGCTCTTCAAAAACTAACCCGATTACAAACAAAACTATTCCGGCTGATATGTACGCATACGCTTTCTGCTGTGTCCTGAGCATTTCCTCACCTCTTTCATATATCTTAACACAATCCGACAAAAAAAGCTATTTTTCTTTTAATATTCCTTATATTATACATTTTTTATTTCAAAATTACATTGTACTTTCGTGCAACAAATATATTAAAGAGAAAATCAAAAACTGATTTTCAAACGATAATTTCATCGTGTAAAGCACTTCAAATATAGAGGTATTTTACACGATGTTTTTGCTTTGCTATATTTTTACAAGTAATTAACTTTTTCCATTCAAAAAAGCATTTAAAAAATGAAAAAAATCGTTGATTTTATGATAAATTTGTGCTAATATTAAACTAGATATTTCTATTATAGTAAAATAGCAAGGAAGATGATTTTTCATGACTGACAAAGAACTAAAAAAACTCAGTCGTCTTGAACTGCTTGAACTGCTTCTGACAGAGAGTCGTGAAAACGAAAGACTAAGAGCAGAACTCGAACAAATCAAGCAGGAAAACACAATTAAAAAAAGTGCGGATCAGTTGGAAGAAACAGCAAAGCAACTTGAAGCAACATTAAAAAAAGCTTCTTCAATTGTTAAAAAGCTTGAAAACCCCGCTACTGTCAGCAGTTCCGATTCCAAATCTTCCGAGAACAATTCTAAGCAAAAGAAAAAAAGCAAAAAAGACAGAAAGCTTAAGAAAAAGAAAAGCATGGCGGAAAACTCTTGATCTTTCATTTATCTTCTATTCACTTTTGGAGGCGTACATCGTAGATGGCATTCAGAAAAAAGGTTAAGTTTACAAGTTTCCCGACTGCTGATCAGATAGAAACGGCAATTTCAAAGGAGAAATACACAAGGAAATACAAAAAGGTTTTAAAGAGTACTTTCTCCTCTTTGATTGTTGTGGCTGCGATTGCAGTTTTGATTGCAACTTTAGCACTACCTGTTCTGCAAATTCAGGGAAGCAGTATGGAACCTACTCTCAACGATGAGGAAATCGTTGTACTTATCAAAACATCAAATCTAAAAAAAGGACAGTTATGCTGTTTCTCATATCAGAACAAGCTTCTTATCAAACGCATAATCGGTGTACCCGGTGACACAGTTAACATTGACAGTGAAGGCTACGTTTATATCAACGGAGAACAACTTGATGAACCGTATATTCTGGATAGATCTCTCGGTGAATGTGATATCACTTTCCCTGTCAACGTAACGGACAACCATTATTTTATTCTCGGCGACCACCGTTCAACATCAATTGACAGCCGAAGCTCAGTAGTCGGGCTCGTCAACTCCGAACAGATCGTAGGCAAAATTTTCTTCAGAATCTGGCCCTTCAATAAAATAGGCGATATAGATTACCATGATTATCAGGAGAGTCAGGAGAGTCAACAGAAATAATCTTTAAACACTAAATCGGAAGGGGGCGATAATTTGTCCGGTGTCAATAAAGAATACCTGAAAGAACACAGGCTGTTCAGAATAAGAAACAAGAATATACTGTTTCTCTTTCCGCTTGTTGCTGTTCTCATTACAATTATCGTCTTCTGGTGTCTGAAGCTTGTCGGTATAACCGTAACAAGCGATGCACTTTGCGAACTTGAAGAACACACGCACAGCGCACAATGTTACAGCGACAGCATTCTCACCTGTTCAACACCTGAACACAAACATTCGTCCCAATGCTTCCCCGACCAGACAGCTGATGTGGAAACAGCAAAAGAATGGACCGCATCGTTTGAGAATGTAACCATCACAAACGATGTTGCGAAAAATCTTGTTTCAATCGCATCTTCTCAGGTAGGTTATAAAGAAAGTTTACAAAACTACAAATATGACGCATATGCCGTTAAACACAATTACACCCGCTACGGCGAATGGTACGGAAACCCCTACGGTTATTGGAATGCGACATTTGTTTCATTCTGTCTTGATTATGCTAACATAAACAATTGCCACACTTTAGAAAGTGCCTCGGTCGAAAACATGCAGTCAGCATGGCAGGAAAAGCATCTTTACTCCCCCGCCGACGATAAATACACCTGTTCGGGAGGCGATCTCGTATTTTTCGACACAGACTCTGATAATAAGGCAGACCGTGTCGGCATCGCAATTTACCACAGTGACAAATACCTCATTGTAATTGAAGGCGATGTTGACGGCGAGGTAAAGAATGTCATCTACGAAAACACAGATAAGGTTTTAGGTTACGGCAGAACACACGAACTCTACTATGCAAAAGATCTTTCAAAATCAGACAATCAGGATAACGATACAAAAACGATAGAATATACAGGCACGGTCAATCGCTATATACCAAAAGGATCTGACCCAGGACTGACTTTCAAAAAATTCAGAAGTCTTGAACCTCAGGAATTTGTTTTTGTACCTCAGAGTGAAAGTGACGACAATCTTTTGATTGAAACGGTATCTGATTATGACGACGAAAACCACAGAATCACTTACACCTCTCACCTTGAAAACGAGCTTGTTAATGTTGTTATCAAGGACATAAACGGTAATGTTTTAACAAACGGCTCCACAGTTTATATCGGTGAAGACTACTCTATTTCTCTTGAATTCTGTGAAATTAACTGGGGTGAAGAATGGATTCAGTTCAGACCCAACGAAGACGGCTATCTTACATACCACATCCCTGAATATATTCACTGCAATCGGTTTGACAGTTGGCATCCGATTTCAGCAAAAACCGAAGAAGGTACCGTTAAAGATGTTGGTGAATATTTTGTTGACGAAAACGGACTTCTTCGAGTAAAGTTCTACGAAAATGCAAGCGGTCTTAATTTCCTTGATGAATTCTCAAACATTGACTTCTCCATTGAGTTTGGCGGTTCTATTGACCACATTACTGATAGCGGTGACATTGAAATTGATTTCAATGATGATATAAATATTGATTTCCTTCTTGACGGCAGTGCTTCAATGTCCGTTACCAAGACTCACGGAATTTACGATAACAAAAACAACACACTGGAATACACCATCAGGGTTGAAGCTATTCACGGTGTTGTAAGAGATTTAGTTATTGATGACCAGATCTGGGAAAACCATTACGCACTCCGCGATACAATCGTAGTAACCGATCTTGACGGAAATATACTTAATCCTCAACCGACAATCTCCAACCATCCTCAGCACAATGCAGGTGCATCGGGCGGATTCAGTCTTTCCGGTTTCCCGGCGTTCTCTGCAGGTAACGGTTTCCTTATCAAATATCAAACATCAATCCATGACTATATGCTCGGCAACGAAACGGTTGATATGTGGAACGGTCTTGACTCAACAGGTAAAGACTATAACGGCAATCCTGTTTATGTCTGGTCTCATGACTGGTTAGTAGTAGAGCTTGACAAGATGGACAAAGAGGGTAAACAAGCTGTTATTGATGATGCTGACGGCAACCCCGTTTCCGTTATTAAGTGGGAAATCGAAATCAGAAAATCAGACACTAATCTTCAGGGCGAAGTCCTTGTTGATACGATCGGCGACGGACTGGCTTATTATAAAAACCAACCTATATTGGTCAAACGTTATGACGAATGGGGTAACAGGCTTTCAGATGCATATATAAACTGGAACGATGTTACAATCAACGGCAGCACGATGACATTCCCTCTTCCCGATTGTCACTCTTGTGCAATAACTTATTACACGACCTTTGAAGATCTCGGCGACGACGAAGTTAAAAGTTACGAAAACTATGCTAAAGTTACAATCAACGGAAAGGAAGAACAGGTTAACGGTTCTGCCGATGTTGTAGGATTTGTTCCTCATGTACACAAAAGTGCAAGAGGTAATGACGGTGAGTTTGTTTATTTCACCATTGAGGCAGATATCCCCTCGGTTATAAAGGATTGGGGGCATTTCTATCTCACTGACCTTGCGGCATTCTGGGGCTACAATGAAAACAACGAAGGATACCTTTATGTTGAAAACGTCCCTCAGGATATGGTTATCACTGCAGTAACCGAAAGCGGACAGACCGTAAACTTCACACCCTATGTTGAAGGCGGACCGATAGAAAACACTTTCATTCTCGTAGCACCCTCCGAGGGCGATTTAGAGCACACCTTCAATGTTTTTTTCAATACGGCAACACCCAATTACAGCGATTCAAAATGGACACTTGCCGAAGATTCAACACTCACCATTACATATAAAATCCCGTTTGACGCAGCGACGGGTACCAACTGGGAAGGCAAGTTGAACGGTGATAAAACTCTTGAAGATGTACTTCTTGAGGGTTATAAATTCGCAAACGAAGCCTACCTCAACTACACAGAGTATGTCAGCGGTACAGGTACTACAAACTATGAATACGCACCGACAATAACCAAAAAGTCTGTGGTTCACGAAGAAGGTATTATAGATTACACCGTTACATTCAACAACACAATTCCCGGTTCAGGCGGTAGTGACGGTTACCTCACCAATGCGATTGATATGGCTTGGTTTACAGATACCTTTGACGAAAAGCTTGAATATGTACAGGATTCACTCATCGTAACATGTTACTCCCCCTGGCAAAAAGATTTGTGGCTTGTTAAATTCCAATACAAAGGAACAGCAAACGGCAACACCATTGAAGCTTCATCAAGAGAATTGGTATTCTATGATTACAACGAGGAAGCTGATGCTTACGGTTGGAACGGTTTTTCCAATGTTCCGGACTTCAGAAACTATTATCATTGGGCTGACGCCGGCGGACAGTATGTGTTTACATATCAGCTTAAACTGAAAGACGAACACCGCCTGACAACGGAACATTCTCACTTTGAGCTCGATAATACAGCAGAAATTACATGGGACAACGACGGTTCATCAGGACCTGCCACTATCACATCCACATTTGAAACAGGTCTTATTCACAAACATGCACAACAGGACGAAACGAAGCTTGACTTCCAGATTCATGTAAACCGCGGTGCGTTGGATATTGACCCGCTGTCTGATATTCTGACCGTTGAGGACGCAATGTCAGATAACCTGTCTATTTATTGGGAATCGATTAAGCTGAAATACCATACTGATATGAATCACGAATGGATTTACTTCGATTCACCCGAAAGCGAATATACTTGCGAGGTTATTTATCACCCGAATATCAACACTCTGACCTTTAAGGTACCTGATAATCTCCATGTTATAATCGAATATACAACACTTATAACAGAAAGCGGTCAGGTTTCGGTTAAGAATACCGTTAATCTTAACGGTAAAGACGAAATTTCAGATGTCATCAATAAGATTTTCAGAGTTGAACACCATTCAGGTGATGCTTCGGGTTCAAACCACGAAATAACACTTCTTAAGCTTGACGGTATAACTGATGCACCCCTACCCAATGCAACATTCCTGCTTTACGGACTTATGGGTGACCCTGACGCAACACCGCCTGACGGAGTACCTGTCAGCATTAAATCCGAAAAGGGCAGAACCCTCAAGTACATCGGTATATATACAACTGACGAAAACGGATATGTTAATATCGAATCTCAGTTCCTGACTGTATCTACTACTTATGCTTTGGTTGAATATATAGCACCTGAAGGATACGAATTATTATCAGAACCCGTTTATTTCTACTTCTACCAAGCAGAAGAAGGCGGCACATATCCCGTCTATACAACTATTATACCGATAGAAAACTTCAACGGAAGTTTTCTTATCCCCGAAACCGGAGGAATCACTCCTCTATTCACGGCAACAATCGGTATCAGCCTTCTGGCTCTTCCGATTTTGTATAGTTTTATTCGTCGTAAACGAGAAAGGAGGTTAAATCATTAATCTCCTGAACAAAACAAAATTTCGTTTGCGATGGAGAAAACAAACAAGGTAAAAAAATTGCAAATTAAAAAAAGAAAGGAAGTAAAAAAATGAAAAAATTATTTGCAGTTTTAATGGCAATCGCCATCGTTCTCTCAATGGGAACACTCGCTCTCGCAGCAGGCAACGGCACAATCACAATCACAAACGCAGTTGACGGAGCTGACTACGAAGTTTACAAAATGCTCGACTTCGCTCCCTCAAACGCAACAGGCGACAAAGGTATCTACACAATCGTTGACGGTTGGGCAGATTTCTTTGCAGAAGAACCCGCAACAAACTTCTTCACAGTAGTTACAAACGCAGACCAGACAACAGTTTCACTCAAAAAAGATATTGATTCTGTTGACCAGGCTCTTGCAAAAGCTGCTATCGCTTATGCTGACAAGAACGGCATCGATGCAACAAAAACAGCTACAGCTAACGGCACAACAGTTGAGTTTGCAAACCTTGATCTCGGTTACTATGCAATCGACACATCACTCGGTACTCTCTGTGCTCTCACAAACACAAACTCTGACTTCACAGCAACAGAAAAGAACTCTCAGCCTGACATCGACAAGCTCGTTCAGGAAGACAGCTTAAGTGAAAAAGCTGAAGCAAATTACGGCTGGAACACAGTTAACGATGCTGACATCGGTCAGAAGGTTGATTACAAATCAACAATCACAGTTGGTGTTGGTGCTACAAACTATGTAATGCACGATACAATGGAAGACGGTCTTACATTCAACAACGATGTAGTTGTTAAACTTGCTGACGGTACAGTTGTTGACGCAGCTAACTACACAGTAGTTTATGATGAAACTGACAACAAAACAGATGACGGTCATACATTTGACGTTGTTTTCGAAAACAGCTTCATCGAAGGTCTTGCACTCGGTACAACATTCACAGTTTACTATTCTGCAACACTTAACGAAAATGCTAACGTAGTTGTTGACGGTAACGACAACACTGTTTACCTTTCATACGGTGAAGACAGCACTTGGGAAACAGACGAACACAAAACAACAACATACACATGGAAGATCGACATCTTCAAGTTCACAATGGACGGCGAAAGCAAGACTCCTCTTGCTGGCGCAACATTTAACCTTCTTAACGCTAACGGCGAAGTAATCAAGTTCTCAAAGGTTGACGGCACAGAATTCCCCACATATGTTGTTGATTCAGAAGGTACAGCAGACATCACAACAGATACAACAGGTAAGTTCTTCATCATCGGTCTTGACGAAGGCAAGTATGAACTTGAAGAAACAGATGCTCCCGACGGTTATAACAAGCTTGCTGCAAACATCGACGTAGTTATCGGCAGTGACTATAACTATGATAACCTCACAGCTACATATCACTTCGTTGAAACAATTGACGATGTAGAAACAGAAGTAGAGCCCACAACAATCGAAGTAGAAAATAAGACAGGCGGCCTCTTCCCCGAAACAGGCGGAATCGGTACAACTATCTTCACAGTTGTTGGTATCGCTATTATGCTTGCTGCTGCAGTAATTCTTGTTTCAAAGAAGAGAATGGCTACAGCTGCTTGAAGGAATCAAGAATCAGACGATTCTGATGAATCGGCAGAGTCGGGCGAATCAACAGATTCAGATGAATCCGAAGGTTCGGACAGTTAATAGCTGACAATGAAAAAAAATCCCCTGCCGACATTTTTTGTCGGTAGGGGTAACACCTTAAAATTCTGACCGCTGTTACTGATTTTCAGTGATTGCGTTGAGAATTTTAAAAATTAAGAGATTTATTATGGAAGAGAATAAAACAAAAACAAAGGCAACCAAGAAAAAAGTTAAAAAGAAAAAACAAGGTCTGACATCTACCATTTTGTTGGTGGCTATATTTTTTGTCGGATTAAGTGTTTTGCTTTATCCGACTTTAAGTGATTTCTGGAATGAAAAAAGACAGTCTCAGGCTATTATGAATTACGATAAGTTGATTGAAGACCTTGCACCTGAGGATTTTTCGGATCATTTCAAAAAAGCCGAAGAATACAACAAAAAACTCAGTAGGATGGACTTTCCCTTTCTCGGCTATAAAGAGCTTGACAGTCTCTATAAATCCACACTTGATATCAACGGCAACGGAATGATGGGTTATATCACTATAGAAAAGATAAAGGTACAGTTACCTATTTATCACGGCACAAGTGATGAAGTTCTTAACACAGCCGTCGGTCATCTTGAAGGTTCAAGCATTCCCATAGGCGGAGAAGGCAGACACTCTGTACTTTCTGCCCACAGAGGTCTGCCGTCGGCAAAGCTTTTCAGTGAACTTGATAAACTTGTGATTGGTGATACCTTTACAATTACTATTCTTGATGAAATTCTGACATATCAGGTTGAAAAGATTTTTATTGTTGAGCCTGATCAGATTGATAAGCTTCTGACAGTTGAGGGCAAGGACTATGTTACTCTTATGACATGTACTCCTTACGGTATCAATACTCACAGACTTCTTATCCGTTCAAAGCGAATTGATACAGTATACAAAACAAATATAAATGTTACAGCAGATGCTTCGGCAGTTGATTCTATGCTGATTGTACCGTTTATAGCATTGCCGCTTTTCGGCGGTCTCATTGTTGTCTGGACAGTTAAGGGTGGTCACATTGGGAGATAATTTCACCATCAGGTGTTTTTTGTATGCCTTTCTAACTTCTTTTATCACTTCTCGGGCAGAAGCACAACTGGTTCCGAAAGCCATACCGCCT
>JAFRZS010000271.1 GCA_017442445.1 Clostridia bacterium | reverse complement strand
TTCAGGCAAGGATAAAAATCGTTCATAGCTTCTCTTAAAGCCTTGTCCATCGCATCAACAGGGCCGTCGCCGTCGGATGCGGCAATCTTCACCGTATCTGCTACTTTGAGCTTTATTGTTGCCGTTGCACTGTGTCCGTTATCATACGGCAATTCATCAAGCACCTTGTAGCTTATGAGATTAAAAAACGGCTTGTAAGGGTCTATCACTTTTCTTATGATAAGCTCAAGACTTGTCTGTGCGCCCTCGTACTGATAGCCTTTAAATTCTTTTTCCTTTATCTGTTTTAAAACCTCTTCAACCAACGGAGAATTTTTATCAATATTCGGATAGTATTTTTCTATCATTTTCTGCACAGCCGCTTTGCCCGTTATTTCGGATATAAGAAAACGTCTGTGATTTCCGACCTGGCGGGGTTCAATATGCTCAAAAGTATTGTTTGCTTTTAAAACTGCATCAGCATGCATTCCCGCTTTATGTGCAAATGCGCTTCTTCCGACAAACGGCATATTTTTGTGAAGTGTTACATTTGCAACCTCTGCGATTCTGTTTGCGGTAGGTGTGAGCAAAATAAGATTGCCTTCGGGAATACATTCATAATCTGCTTTGATCTGAAGATTGGGTATGATAGCAGATAAATTTGCATTTCCTGTCCTCTCACCCATACCTAAAAATGTTCCCTGAATATGTGTTGCGCCGCTTTTTACAGCCAATACGGAATTTGCAACAGCCATGCCTGAATCATTATGTGTGTGAATGCCGATTTCAACACTGTTGAATTTTTCTGCAACACTCTTTGTGATTTCATAAACCTCATCAGGAAAAGCACCACCGTTTGTATCACAAAGACAGAGTATGTCCGCGCCGCCTTTTAATGCGGCTATAAGCGTATTCATAGCATATCCCGGATTTTCATTATAGCCGTCAAAGAAATGCTCTGCATCAAATATAACCTCTTTGCCGCGGTCTTTGAAAAAACGGCAGGTTTCTTCAATCATCATTAAATTTTCCTGAGAAGTAGTCTGCAACACCTCATACACATGAAGAAGTGATGCTTTTCCGAAAATTGATACAACGGGTGTATCTGCTTCCAGAAGTGCACGGCAGGACTCGTCTTTTTCAACTTCAATATCTTTTCGCCTTGTGCTTCCGAATGAAACAAGTCGGGCATTTTTGAGCTTCAGTTTTGATGCTTCTTCAAAAAAAGCCTTGTCCTTGGGAGATGCAAAAGGATTACCCGCTTCAATATAATCCACACCTAATTTGTCAAGTGCTTCAATTATATCAAGCTTATCGTTTATTGAGAAAGATATGCCCTCGCCCTGCGCACCGTCACGCAAGGTGCTGTCAAGAATACTCAGCTTTTTCATCCTTTCGCCTCCTGTCTGATTTTAATTAACAAAAGCTGTCCGTTTTTAACGGATATTTCAGCCGTTTTTCCTTTTATAACTTCGTTGCTTACGCCTATCGGGTAATCAGATTTTATTTCTGCATTTTCAAGCGGATATTTTGCGTTTTTTATTGTTACACCTTCAGCTTCACCCGATATGTTAAGAAGTGAGAAATATGCAAACTTATCTTCAACAAAAACTGTTGCCTGACTGACGATTTCCATTTCCGAAAAGTCATCAATAATTTTACCCTTCAAGCCCTGATTTTCAAGCATCATCAGAATTGAAATATTTCCGAGTGTATGGTCAAAACGTCCGCCGACAACTCCGATAAGAATAAAATTTTTATAGCCTCTTTTTATTGCTTCCTTTATTGCAAAAACCGTATCTGTATCATCCTTTTCGCAAGGAAGAACTATCGTTTCAATATCCGTGTCGGGCTTTTTGTGAGAGTCAAAATCACCCACAATCAAATCAGCTTTTACACCCAATTTTTCAAGGTGATTCAGTCCGCAATCACAGAAAATATAAAAATCATCAGCGGATAAATATTTTTTAATTTCATCATATTTTTTTATCTCGGCACCGCCGACAATTACACAAGCTGACATATACACTCACCCATGTAATATTATATTACAAAATTGTCAAAAAAGCAATACTTGATACTCAGTCCGGAGAGCAAATCAATTCGTTATTTTTAAATACGCAAATTATTTCTTCCTCATAAAAAAGTATTGTATATCGGTCATTCAAATACTTTTCAAGATTTGACTTTTCTTCAGAATTTCTCAAATCAAAAACGATATATTCGGCATTTTGTTTGGTAGTTTCAAGCTCATATATAACTTCTCTTTCCGACAAATTTGCAACTAAACGTGTGGATGCCGCAACACTTGCATCTTCCGGTACAAGCTTTAATGCTTCATCAATAACCTCTCTTTGCTGTGTTGCACTGATATATTCTTCAACGTATGTAATTTTACTTAAATAACCGCCCGAAAATATTATCACCGCGCTGAGTACTCCACACAATAATATTTTACTTCGGTTTTTCCCTGATTCAGAATAATTTGTAACAGAAAGATAAAATAAAATTGCACCGCTTCCGAAAGTATATTGAAATCCTATGTCATGCTGATACGGATAATTTGTCATCAGATTAACCAGAATCAACGGTATGAACAAAATCAGTTTTTCAGGCTTTTTAATTAAAAGCGGTAAAAACCCGAGCGGGCATAACATCTGCAAAATAAACAAAAATTTTTCTTCTTTAAAAATCTGATATATAGCAAAAATCGGGTTTTGTATTACTGATTTTATTACACTGAACAATCCGCTGTCATCATAGATATACTCACCGTATCTGCTGTCAGACATAACTCCTTCTCCATAAACCGACATCAGTTTTGTTACCGTAACAAAATATAAAACGGAAAAAAACAGAATGAATAAATTACATTTGTAGTTTTTGCGGCTAAAAATAAAATATAAGGCAATAAGTGCCACATATACCGCCGCATCTTCTTTGACAGTAAGTGTCAGCAGTGCAAAGAAAACAGTTGGAAAAATTTTTTCTTTTTCCGAGAAATACAGATACCAAAGCAAAAGCGGTAAAAGAAAACAGTTTTCATGAAGATACCAAAAACAACCGCCCATAAAACCGGGATACAAAATATAGCAAACCGAAAAGAGTATTGTGCCCAAAGCCGATAAATTATAACGTTTTGAAATGAGGCTCAACGGAATAAGACCGCTCGCTACAATAAGTGCCTGTAAAACAAGTAAGGTACACGGTGACGGTATTATAATATATATCGGTAATATCAGGTAGTAGATCGGAGAAAAATGTACTGCAAAATGGTTTAATAGTGCGTCGCGTTCACAGGTTATCAGACATTCACCTGTTTCTTTCATATACCAAAACATTTGAGAAAACAATCCGAAATCGTAGCACGGTGTTTTATAAT
>JAFRZS010000270.1 GCA_017442445.1 Clostridia bacterium | reverse complement strand
GACTTTACGGTACAAAAGAAACAGGCGCAAGAGTTGAATTTCTGCTTCTAACTCAGAAAGACGGTAACACCTGGGAGTGTATAGCAGGTCCCGGCAGAAAAGCAAGACCCGGTGATAAATTCAGCTTCGGTGACGGAATACTCAATTGCACGGTTCTTGAAGTTCTTGATAACGGAAACAGAATCGTAGATTTTGAATTTGAAGGTAATTTTTACGAAGTTCTTGATAAAGTCGGTGAAATGCCTTTGCCGCATTATATTAAAGAGAGACTTGAAGATAAAGAGAGATATCAGACAGTTTACTCTAAGGAGTTGGGTTCCGCAGCGGCACCGACAGCAGGTCTTCATTTTACTCATGAGTTAATGAAAAAAATTGAAGAAAAAGGTGTTAAAATCGGATATGTTACGCTTCATGTTGGTTTGGGTACATTCAGACCTGTAAAAGCTGATGTTATCGAAGAACATAAAATGCATTCGGAACACTATGAGGTTCCTGAGGAAACAGCAAAGCTTATTTCTGAAACAAAAGCAAAGGGCGGCAGAGTAATTGCTGTAGGTACAACATGCTGCAGAACACTTGAATCTGTTGCTAAAAAATATGATGAAATAATCGCTTGTGAGGGTTGGACAGATATATTTATCTATCCTCCGTACAAATTCAGATGTATTGATGCTTTGATAACAAATTTCCATCTGCCTGAAAGCACCTTAATTATGTTGGTTTCGGCTTTTTACGGATACGAAAAGACAATGTCTGCTTACAAAACCGCTGTTGAAGAAAAATACAGATTTTTCAGCTTCGGTGACGCGATGTTTATAAAGTGAGGTAGATTATGATAAAAATATTAAAAACTCAAGGTAACGCAAGGCGCGGAGTCTTTGAAACCGTTCACGGCACTGCGCAGACTCCTGCTTTTATGAATGTTGCAACCTGTGGCGCAATTAAAGGCGGTGTTTCTGCTCTTGATTTAAAGGATGTTAACTGTCAGATTCAGCTTTGCAACACCTATCATCTGCACGTAAGAACAGGCGACAAGACTATTAAAGAACTTGGTGGACTTCACGAATTCACAAGGTGGGACGGACCGATTTTAACAGATAGTGGCGGATTTCAGGTGTTTTCTCTTGCAAATCTCAGAAAAATCAAAGAAGAAGGTGTAAACTTTTCTTCCCATATTGACGGTAGAAAGATATTTATGGGACCTGAAGAAAGTATGCAGATTCAATCAAACCTTGCTTCGACAATAGCTATGGCGTTTGACGAATGTGTTGAGAATCCTTCTGAATACGAATATTCAAAACAATCGTGTGAACGCACAACCCGTTGGCTTTACCGTTGCAAAGACGAAATGGAAAGACTTAATTCTTTGCACGATACAATCAACAAAAAACAAATGCTTTTCGGAATAAATCAGGGTTGCGTATACGATGATTTAAGAATCGAGCATATGCAAAAAATAGTTGAGCTTGATTTAGACGGTTATGCAATCGGAGGCCTTGCTGTAGGCGAACCGAAAGAGGATATGTACAGAATAATTTCTGCTGTTGAACCGTATATGCCGAAAGATAAGCCGCGTTATTTAATGGGTGTCGGTACCCCCGGAAATATTATTCAGGGAGTAAAGAGGGGAGTAGATTTATTCGACTGCGTTATGCCCAGCAGAAACGGACGCCACGGACATCTTTTCACAAAACAGGGTATCATAAATATCAATAACATTAAGTACGAAAAAGATCTTTTGCCGATTGATCCTGAGTGTGACTGTCCTGTTTGCAGAAACTTCTCAAGAAGCTATATAAGACATCTTTTCAAAGCAAAAGAAATGTTAGCTCTCAGACTTTGTGTTATGCATAATTTATATTTCTATAATATGCTGATGCAGGATATACGTGATGCGATTGATAACGATACCTTTGATGAATTTGCGGAACGCAACACGGATTTGTACGATAAAAGAATATAAATTTAAAATTGGACTTGAAATTATTTTAAGAAACAGTTATAATATTCAGGTATTAAAAATTTGGAGGTAAAATTTTATGGGCGCACAAGGTGGAGGAATCCCGACAATTGTTCTTTTGGTTATCATGTTTGTTCTTATGTATTTTCTTATGATAAGACCTCAGAAGAAAAAACAGAAAGCGGAAGAAGAACTTCGTAACAATATTCAGATTGGTGATGAAATCACAACAATCGGCGGAATATTAGGCAGAGTTGTTACTATCAAAGAAGATTCTCTTGTTATTGAAACAGGCGCTGACCGCAATAAAATGAGAATTACCCGTTGGGCTATCAGCACTAATAATACAGCTGCTGAAAAAGCTGAACAGGAAAAGAAAGCTGCCAAGGATGCTGCTGAAAAAGCAAAGCAGGAAAGAATTGCTGCTGCTCAGGAAAAAGCAGGCAAGAAGAAAAAAGGCAAAAAAGGCTCCGATGATGATATCGAAAGCAAATTGAACTAAAAAATAATGGCATCTCAGACGAGATGCCATTTAAATTTTTACAGATAAGTTGCAACAAGACTTAAAGTATTATTACCTAATTTTGAAGTATCGTAGAAAAATTCAACCTTGATTTTATCGTTTTTAGCTACATAAAGATATTTATCTGTATCATCATCAATTGAAAAACCGAGTTGTTTAAGGCTTTCAAGATAAGAATCAAATTCTTCGGGTACAACATCTGCAAAATATACGCTGAAAGTATTTTTACCGATAAAAGGTTTTTTCATAGTACCTGATTTCAATTCAGGAAATTCTGCCGCAAGACCTTCTTTAGGCCATTCGTATTTTGTTGTATCTCCGTCATTGACATTAGTATATGGATATTCGCTATCTGTTTTTTTCTTCGTTGTTTTATTATATTCAGCTGTTGTTGTCTTAGTAGTGTTTTCTTTTGTTGTGGCTTTGGTAGTATCATCAACTTTAAAATTAAGGTTTACCGATGTTTCGTCGTCTTTATCGCTATGTTCGTGCTTATGCTCTGTTTTTCTTTCCGTTACATCTTTGTAAATGTTATTAACTTCACAACCTGTGAAACACACGCACAACAAAAGAGCAAACAGTACTAAAAGTATTTTTTTCAAAATAATCACCTCACATAGATATTACCACAAAGAATTCACTATTGCAAATATTATTTAAAAGTGTTACAATGTAAAAAACAAGAGAATCGGAGGAAATAATATGAAATGTCCTTTTTGTTCATATGAAGAAAGTAAGGTTATTGACTCAAGACCAACAGATGAAGGAGAAAAAATCCGTCGCCGCAGAGAGTGTATCCAGTGCGGTAAAAGATTCACAACATATGAAATCATCGAAAGTGTACCTGTTGTTGTAATTAAAAAAGACGGCTCTCGCGAAGTGTTTGATCGAAACAAGCTTTTTAACGGCATGCTTAAATCTTGTGAAAAGCGCCCTGTTTCCATTGATACGCTTGAAGCTGCTGTTAATGATATTGAGCTTCAGCTTCAGAATTCACTTGACAGAGAAATAACAACTGTTCATATTGGTGAACTCGCTATGGATAAACTTAAAGAAATTGATGAAGTTGCTTATGTGCGTTTCGCTTCTGTTTACAGACAATTCAAAGATATTAACACATTTATGGATGAACTCGCAAAACTTTTATCAGAGAAATAATAAAATGTAAACCAAAAGGGGATGTAAAAAAAGTCCAGACCGCATAAAACAAGATGAATCAAGGGGTTCTTACAAGTTGATGCTTGTAAGAACCCCTTAAACAGTTTAAGAATCACAATTATTTATTTTTTGTTTTATGCTACAAACAAACGTCACCACTCGACGTACCTTTGTACGCCTTCGGGTAACAAAATCAAGTC
>JAFRZS010000269.1 GCA_017442445.1 Clostridia bacterium | reverse complement strand
TCAAGGAGACTTTCTCTGCCCTCTTCAAGTGAATGAACTGCCTTATGGAGTGCTGACTCGAATGAACAAGCGATGGACATAACCTCACCTGTTGCCTTCATCTGTGTACCGAGTGTTCTCTTTGCAGTAACGAACTTATCAAAGGGCCACTTCGGAATTTTAAGAACACAGTAGTCAACTGCGGGTTCAAAGTTTGCAAAGCTTTCGCCTGTTGCAACGTTTCTGATTTCATCAAAACCGAGACCGAGTGCAATTTTTGCAGCAAGACGTGCAATCGGATAACCTGTTGCCTTTGAAGCTAAAGCTGATGAACGCGAAACTCTGGGGTTAACCTCAATAACTGCATATTCTGCTGTATCGGGATGAAGTGCAAACTGAACATTACAGCCGCCTTCGATTCCGAGTGCTGTGATGATGTTCAAAGCCGCATTTCTGAGCATATCAAGATGCTCCTGAGGAAGTGTCTGACAGGGTGCTACAACTATTGAGTCACCTGTATGAACACCAACGGGGTCAACATTTTCCATGTTACATACAACAACACAATGACCCTTGCTATCACGCATTACCTCGTATTCAATTTCCTTCCAACCGGAAATGCATTTTTCAATAAGTACCTGATTAACTCTTGAAAGTCTGATACCGTTTGATGCAATTTCTTCAAGCTCTTTTGCATCGTTTGCAATACCGCCGCCTGTACCGCCCAATGTGTATGCAGGACGAACAATTACGGGGTAACCTATTCTGTTTGAAAACTCAAGTGCATCTTCAACTGTTTCAACAACAAGTGACTCAATACAGGGCTCATTGATACTTTCCATTGTATCTTTGAACTCCTGTCTGTCCTCAGCCATTTTGATTGCGTCTGAAGAAATACCGATGAGCTTTACGTTGTTCTTTTCTAAAACACCGATCTCCTCAAGCTCCATAGCAAGATTAAGACCTGTCTGTCCGCCGAGTGTCGGCAAGATTGCATCGGGTTTTTCAATTTCAATAATCTTTGTTACTGTGTCTGCAGTAAGAGGCTCTATATAAACCTTGTTTGCAATATCCTTATCTGTCATGATTGTTGCGGGGTTTGAGTTTACAAGAACAACCTCAATACCTTCCTCTGAAAGAGAACGGCATGCCTGTGTTCCCGCATAGTCAAACTCTGCAGCCTGTCCTATAATTATCGGACCTGAACCGATAACCAGTACTTTTTTAATGCTCTTATCAACCATAAATTTGAACCTCCTACATATATTAAATACTTATTGTTAACAAAAATAAATGCCTTTGGAAATGATACAACCTACAATAAAGAGGCAAATACAGTATCAATATCACAAAGACAACGATTAAAAGAATTATAAGATGTGAAAGACGGTGACGGAATTACTGTCCCCTGATCCTTCCCGAGTGATTCCGAGAACAATCCGCAGACTGAAAAGGCCATATCTTTATAAACCGTATAATATTTCAAACTGCCTCACAACCTTTCGTCCTTATTCCTTCTAACCTG
>JAFRZS010000268.1 GCA_017442445.1 Clostridia bacterium | reverse complement strand
TGGCAGAAATGGGCGACTTCGCAATTTCTCTCCGTTCCGTAACAGGCGGCAGAGGTCATTTCTCACTTGAGTTCTTACGTTACGAAGATGCTCCCGCTAACATAGCTCAGAAAGTCATAGAGGAAGCAAAAGCTAACGCAGAAGACTAAAACGCGTATGTAAAAAAAGCGCAGAGCGCATAAAACTATATAAAAATCAAGAGGTTTCGGATAGGCTTTATTCCTGTTCGAAACCTCTTAAACAATTAAAAAATAATATGACGTTTTATGCTACAAGCAAATTTCGCCACTCGACGTACCTTTGTACGCCTTCGGGCAATGCAAAAATAATGCTTCGCCTTATTTTTGCTCAATTTGCTTGTTCTGCATCATTTTTTCCTATACGCTTAAAAAAATCTATCAGGGGACGGTTCTCTGATAGATATAAGGAGGTTTCAGAATATGCGATACGGTATGTATTATGATCCTTATAAAAAAGTTTCGCAAAAAGACGGAATAAAAGCATTCGGTGTTTTATCCTTAATGTCTTATTTTACAAGTCTGTTTTCAGAAGCAAGAAACATTTTTGTTTATATAATGATTGGTGTGGGAGTGGTTTTGGTATCTTTACTTTGCATACCACCATTAATTAAAAAATATGATGAAGAAAAAACATTGTACCACAAACGATTAGGAATCATCGGTATGATTAGTGCATTGATTACGGAAATGTTACTCTCAAATCAAATCGGCAAGACGATAGTATATAAATTTGTTGTGTTTGGAGTTTTGTTGTTTTTGTCTATTGCCATAATAGGAATATTTGAATTCATTGCCAGAAAGAAGTTAAAAAACGCAGGAAACGGCACAACCAATATGAATACGGTAAATCCGGCAATTATGTCGGGAGTAAGTTTACTTTCCGGGCTTGCAGGAATATTTTTATATAAAATCTCGCCGGATATAAAAAACTTTCTTCTTTCACTTTTACAGTTCATACTGTGGCTCGTTTTTTTGTTGACCTATTCATTCATAGTGGAGTACAGATTAGAAATTAATCGTACCTTGACAGAGGAGGATTCTGTGTCCGAAGAAATAATTGAATCTGAGACAGAAGAATAATTTGAATAACACCTTATGTCGTGTCTGAATCAGGCATTCGACAAAAGGTGTTTTTTTACCCTTTTGCATTTTGATATCATGATATCAAAATAATGTGGCGGTGCAGAATCTATCAGGGGACGGTTCTCTGATAGATAAATCTGAACAAAAATACAACCCAAGCTGTAACGGCTTGGGTTATTTGTTGTCTGCGTGAAATTTTAAAGTATATCTTTTAAAGATGTTTTTTTCTGTTTTGACTTTTCAATTTGCTTTGACCATGTTTTTATTGTTTGTTTTTTCAAAAATTCAAACATCGGATTGAGGTCTTGGTTTGTATCCCAGGATTCCAAAGCAGAATAGTAATCCTTTCTGTCTTCTTCGTGGATGACAATGGGAGGATGATTGTTGAAAACTAAAATATAGTTCATAAGAAGTCTGCCGACTCTGCCGTTTCCGTCTGCAAAGGGGTGAATATTTTCAAACTTAACATGAAAGTAAGCGGCGGCTTTAAGAACAATATCTTCGGAAATGTTTTGTAATTCTTCAAGAAGCTCGTCCATTTCTTCTTTTACATCTTCGGGAGATGCTCCGATTTCTTCTTTACCTGTAACATAATCGTGCTTTTTGTATTCTCCGGGGCGTTCACCTAATTGATAACGCCGTGTGTCATAGGTGTTTCGGGTGAGAATTTTCTGAAACTTTTTGACAAGCATTTCGTCAACGGGCAATTTTTGACTAAAAGCCGACAAGAAAAATTCATTAGCTTCTTTAGAATTTCTGATTTCAAAAAGTGTTCGCAAATCACCTGTGTATGAGGTGACACCGTCGTGTTCAAAGATTTCTCTTGTGTCGTTGTAGGTGACTTTATCATTTTCAATTTTTCCTGAGTTATATGCAAACGCAATGCTATGACCGTTAAGTGCTTCGGCAAGTTGAGCATCTGTTTTTATATTTTTTCGTTTCCAAAACGAAACTATCTTATTATATGTTTCCAAACACATTCACCCTTTCGCATTTATTATATCATACTTTTTTAAGTTTGTAACAATTATTTTTGAATCCTGCGTTTTGATATCATGATATCAAAATAATATGGTGGTGTAGATATTCTATAATTTTACAGCTTTTTATTGAAAAGAAACTGCGAATGTGGTAGTATAAAATGTATGATTCATCAAAGAATAAAATTTTTGAAAAAATATAGGATGGGTGAAACGGTGAAGCGTAAAAAGTTTTCTTTTTCGACAACGCAGGTAATATTATTAAGCTTTCTGATAACAATTTTTATCGGAAGTGTTTTGCTGTCTTTACCTGTAAGCTCGGCAAACGGACAGGCGGTGCCGTATATTGATGCATTGTTTACGGCAACGACCTCAACCTGTGTAACGGGACTCGTAACCGTGCCGACAGTTTCAACATGGAGCACATTCGGTCATGTAGTTATACTTATTCTCATACAAATCGGCGGACTCGGAGTTATAACCGTGATGTCGGGCGTAATGATGATGTTGAGTAAAAAATTCTCAATCGGTGACCGTTTGCTGATACAGGACGCATTCAATCTCAACACGATGTCGGGACTTATAAAATTCGTGAAAAATGTTATCTGCGGCACATTTATTGTTGAAGGTATCGGAGCAATTCTTTATATGTTTGTTTTTGTTCCCGATTTTGGTGCAAAGGGAATATGGATATCGGTATTCAATGCAATTTCCGCTTTCTGTAATGCGGGAATTGATATTATCGCTGAAAACAGCCTTTGCAATTACGCAACAAATCCGATCATAAATATTGTGACATCGCTTCTGATAGTTCTCGGCGGTCTCGGCTACATCGTGTGGTGGGACGTGCTCAAATGCGCAAGGCTTAAATGTCAGAAAAAACGCTACACTTTCCGTCATCTTACTCTACACAGCAAAGTTGCAATTACAATGACTCTGGCATTGATTTTCGGCGGTGCGGTTTTGATTTTTATCTTTGAATATTCCAATCCGCTGACTATTGGCGGAATGTCTTTGTTTGATAAAATTCAGGTGTCGTTATTCCAATCGGTAACAACAAGAACGGCAGGTTTTGCATCTGTACCGCAGGAAAATCTGACGAGCGCAGCTGCAGTGCTCAGCACATTACTGATGATTATCGGAGGCTCACCCGTAGGTACGGCAGGCGGTATTAAAACCGTTACGGTTGCGGTGTTATTCTGCAGTGCTTTTTCAACGATAAAAAACAAAGAAAGTACAACACTTTTCAACAGACAGATTTCAACGGATTCAATCAAAAAAGCGATTGCAGTTATAGTTGCATTCATGACGATTTGTATGACATCAACATTCTTGCTTTTAGCAACACAGAATGCATCGATCATGGATATTTTATATGAAACCGTCAGTGCAACAGCTACTGTCGGACTTACACGAAACTTCACATCAAGCGTGGATGCTTTCGGAAAAATAATTATAATAATTACAATGTATTTAGGCAGAGTCGGTCCGATTTCACTTGCTGTTGCTTTGGGAAGCAAGAGCATAACTCAGAATGTTATTTCCGAACCGACGGAAGATATAAGTGTGGGATAGGAGGAAACACAAATGCAGAAGAAAAAAACATATGCAGTTTTCGGACTCGGAAGATACGGAACTGCAGTTGCAAGAGAGCTTGTTGCAAACGGAATGGAGGTCATAGCTGTTGATTCGGACAGCAGACTTGTAAATGATGCGGCGGCATTTTTACCTATATGCAAATGTGCCGATGTAACAGACCCTGAAGTGATTGCAAGGTTCGGACTTGACGGCGTTGATACTGTAATCATCTGTATGGCGAGTTCGCTTGAAGCGAGTGTATTGGCGATTGCTCACTGCAAGGACATCGGAATTAAAAATATTATCGCAAAATGTGCTAATGAAATGCACAAGAAGATACTAAGCTGTGTCGGTGCAACAGAGGTTGTTTTTCCTGAAGACGAATCGGGAACACGCCTTGCAAAAAATCTTGTCAGCTCGGGAATTATTGATATGATTTCTCTCTCTGAGCATGTATCAATGGTTGAGGTTGATGTAAGATCGGAATGGGTTGATAAAAATCTTATAGAACTCAATTTACGCAAAAAATACGGCATGAATATAGTTGCGATTAAAGACGGAGAAGAAGTGGATATAAATATCAATCCCGAAAAGGTGCTCAAAGAGGGCATGATTCTTATTGTTATTGCAGACACATCTAAGCTTAACAAACTGATGTGATAAATTTTAAGGAGAATTTTTGTGATAGGTTTTGATATAGGCGGTACAAAGTGCGCCGTATGTGTTGGTGAAGAAGTAAACGGTGAGCTTCTGATTAAGGACAAAAAAGTCATACCCACAGATAAAAGTGTTTCACCTTATGAAATGATTGACAGATTGTGCGCAGAGGCTGAAAAAATCACAAGTGATTTTTCTCTGATAGGAATTTCCTGCGGAGGTCCTCTTGATTCACAGAAAGGCATTATTATGTCACCCCCCAACTTACCGGGTTGGGACGATGTAAAAATTGTTTCTTATCTCAAAGAAAAATATCACGGCGAAGTTTACATTGAAAATGATGCCAATGCCTGTGCCGTTGCTGAGTGGAAATACGGCGCGGGAAAAGGCAGTAAAAATATGATTTTCCTGACCTTCGGAACAGGACTCGGAGCAGGGCTTATCCTTGACGGCAGACTTTATAGGGGCGCAAATGATATGGCGGGTGAGCGCCCGAATTTGAACGAGTAAGCACTACTTCAAATCCTGCATTTTTAAATAGCGCTT
>JAFRZS010000267.1 GCA_017442445.1 Clostridia bacterium | reverse complement strand
AGCGAAGACCGTATAAAACCGCATAGAATAAGGGGTTCTGCAGGTGTAAAAGCCTACAAGAACCCCATAAACATGCATATAATATCAAAAACTGTAAAGTTTTATGTTTTATACTACGAACAAACCTCGCCGCTTGGGCGTCTTTGTACGCCTTCGGGCATACAAAATCAAGGCTGAAGCCTTGATTTCGCTCGGTTTGTCCGTTCTTCATCTTTTTTCCTATCCCCTTAAGACTGAGCTGTAAAAAAAATTCGTTTTTTTACAGCCTCTTCTTTTTAAATGACACAAAAAGCGAGTTTCCGAAGAAACTCGCTTTTAAAAAGTTCTTAATTAAATGTCGCCCCAGTAATCTTCATCAATTCCGCCATCCTGTTCGGGAATGTCTTCATCAATATCCAATCCGCTGAAGATTGCCTTTGCAAAGAGAAGATCCTGCACATCAATATAGCCGTCAGCATTAACGTCCATTGTTGTATATGTAATCTTATCTGAATCAACATTTGCTTTAAGTGTTGCTACCTCAGCAATAGCATTGAGATCATCCTGATCAACTGCTCCGTCACGATCAACATCACCACGGAAAACAATGTTATAAACACCGTAACAAGTTGTATATGAAGAATTGTAAAGACTTACTGTTGTTTCTTTGCTGAAAACACCGTTATTGGAATAAACCAATCTGCCGTTTCCGGCGATTTCAACAATGTTCTCAAGAGTTGATGTACCTTCGCGAACACCGATAATAAGCATATTCTCATCATCAATTGTAACCTTGGAATTTTCAGCTGCAACAATACCCGGTTCTGCGTTAGTAACAACCATATTTACAGCAAGACTTGTTACACATAAACTGCACAAAACAGCTATTGTGATAACTACTGCGGTGAGTTTTTTTGTTTTTACAAAAAATCTTTTCATAAGAAAAACCTCCCTATTACAGTCATTATACATTGTTTTAATTGCTTTTGCAATACTTTATATAAATTTTTTTGAAAAAAACTTTAAAAATTGAAATTTTTACTAATTATTTATTTTCTGCATATCGGCTGCTCTGATAGCCGTTCTCATGATTTTACCACTGCTTGTTTTAGGTAAATCACTGACAAATTCAATAACACGGGGATATTTATAGGGCGCTGTTGCCTTTTTAACGTGATTCTGAATTTCTTTCTTAAGTTCTTCCGAAGCCTCAAATCCTTTTGCAAGAATAATTGTCGCTTTAACAACCTGTCCTCTTATCGGGTCGGGTAAAGCTGTTACGGCACATTCAAGAACTGAAGGGTGCTCCATCAAAGCACTTTCAACCTCAAAGGGTCCGATTCTGTAACCTGAACATTTGATAACATCGTCATTTCTGCCGACAAACCAATAGTAGCCTTCGTCATCTCTGTACGCTGTATCGCCTGTGTTATAATAACCGAACTTGAAGCTTCTCTCCATAGCCTCGGAATCTTTCCAATATTCTCTGAAAAGACCTGTCGGATGACCTTCGTCAACCTTGATACAGATTGAGCCTACAACACCGTCTTCACAGAACTTACCTTCTTCATTGAGTAATGCAATATTATAAATCGGAGCAGGTTTGCCCATTGAACCGGGTCTGATTTCAACCCAGGGATAGTTTGCAAGTAACACTGAAGATTCGGTCTGACCGAAGCCTTCATAAATTCTTAATCCTGTCTGCTTTTCAATCTGATTGAAAACTTCGGGATTTAAAGGTTCACCTGCAAGACTTGCGTGTTCAATATAAGAAAAGTCATACTGTGACAAATCTTCTTTTATAAGTATTCTGTAAATTGTTGCAGGAGCACAGAATGTTGTCGGTCTGATTCTTTCCATAGCTGCAAGCATGGTTTGCGGTTTGAATTTTTCTGTATCATATGCACCGATTGCGGCACCGCATATCCACTGTCCGTAAATCTTACCCCATGCGAATTTTGCCCAACCTGAGTCTGTCTGTGTCATGTGGATTTTGTTTTCCTGAACACACTGCCAGAATTTTGCTGTTGTAATCTGTCCCAAAGGTGAAGAATAATCGTGTCTTACCATTTTGGGCATTCCTGTCGTACCTGATGAGAAATACAAAAGCATTGTATCTGTAACTTTTGTGTTTTCTTCACCCGTCGGTCTTTCATACTTATCGCTGTAATCATTGATAACGCTTCTGTAATCAATAGCACCTTCAACCGCTGTGTTGCCGACAGTTACATAATGCTCAACACTTTTACATTCAGGTAAACTGTGTCTTGCATTTTCTACGACATCTTCATCGTTTACGGTTATTAACATTTTTACATTCGCTGCATTCATTCTGTAAACAAGGTCATGCGGTGTTAACTGGAATGAACCCGGTATTACAACTGCTCCGAGCTTATGTAATGCAACCATCAAAAACCATACTTCAGGTCTTTGCTTTAATATAAGCAAAACATAGTCGCCTTTTTTAATTCCGTGAGCTTTTAAAAAATTGACAGCTCTGTTCGATGCATCATCAACCTCTTTGAATGTGAAGCTTTTCATTTCTTCGTCATCATTAGTCCAGACAAGAGCAAGTTTTTCAGGTTCGCACTTAGCCCACTCAGAAACTACGTCGAAGCCGAAATTAAAATCATCCGGAACATTTATTTTAAAATTTTCTTTCATGTCCTCATATGAGTCAAACTCAAAACGAGGACAGTAACGTTTTATTATTTCATTCATGTTTACACCCCATACAGTTTTTCTGTATTATTCGTTTATTACCGTAATAAATTTTGTAATTTCACTGACCGCTTCCTGACCGTGAGGTAATGACGGATCAAAATAAATACTGTCCCCTTCTTTTAATACGAAGGAATTTCTTCCGACAGTAACCTTAACTTCACCCAGAATCACGTAATTGAATTCCTGTCCGCCATGAGATACAAGGTGAGGTTTTTCATCCTTTTTATTAAGTGTTACAAGCATAGGATTCATGCTTCTGCTTTTGAAATTATAAGCAAGACTCTCAAAAGAATAACCTTCGTAACGGTCAACCTTCACACCGTCACCGTTACGGACAACCGTGTACGCACCCATTTTAGGCTCATCGCCTGTCATAAGCACTGTGCAGTCTATTCCGAGAAGCTCTGCAATTTTATACAAGATGCTTATCGGGATATCCTTTTCACCCGATTCAAGCTTTTCATATTCCTCTGCTGAAATCTCAAGTCCTGTTGCCATTTCATCAACCGGAATTTCAAGAATTTCTCTAAGCTCTTTTATTCTTTTCGGTATTTGCAATAAATCAGAATTCATAAAACACATTCCTTTCTCAGACAGAGAACCGTCCCCTGTCTTTACTGTATATCTTTTAAAGCATCAAGCTCTTCTTTTTCTACTTTGATCTTTGAATCTTTGATTATCTTGACATTCTTGCGGTGCACTGAATAAGGAAGACCGTCGGGATTATTGTCAAGACGCACTTTGAGAATACCTGTGAGAAGGTTTACATCAACTACCGTACCCTTGCCTTCTGTTGTGTTTACAATTGCTCCGACCTTGGGAGTAATTTTCAGAAGATGGTCATATGCCGGTTGTTCATATTTAAGACAGCACATAAGTCTTCCGCAAGTACCGCTTATTTTAACAGGATTCAATGATAAGCCCTGCTCTTTTGCCATCTTGATTGAAACAGGCTGAAAATCGCCCATGAATGTATTACAGCAAAACGGTCTGCCGCAGATTCCGAGTCCGCCGAGCATTTTAGATTCATCTCTGACACCTATCTGACGAAGCTCAATTCTTGTTCTGAATGCACTTGCAAGGTCTTTTACAAGCTCTCTGAAATCAACTCTGCCGTCTGCAGTGAAATAGAAAAGAATCTTACTGCCGTCAAATGCATATTCAACATCAACAAGCTTCATTTCAAGATTGTTTTTTGCAATCTTTTCTTCGCATATCAACGCTGCGGATTTCTCTTTTTCTTTATTATCTTTGAATTTCTTTATATCCTCATCTGTTGCTTTTCTGACAAGCATTTTGAGAGGCTTAACAATCTTTTCTTCGTCAACTATACTGTTTTCAAGTGCGACCTCACCGCATTCGATTCCTCTTGCGGTTTCAACTATTACATAATCGCCCTTTTTCAACTGAGTACCTGCCGGATCAAAATAATACACCTTACCGACGGTTTTAAATCTTACACCAATTACTTCTGCCATTTTTATGCCTTTCTTTTAATGCTCCGCTGCTGAGCGCAGTGTTGAGCATAATCTTGTCAAAATCAAATTATAGTTTCCGTTTCTGTCAATAGCCTCCGCTATTTTATCAGAAGCGGCAATAAGTTTTATAAGTTCATTTGCGGTCAATCTTTCCGCAAGTAATTTCGCTGTATCGGGAGCTGATGAAACTGTTGAGTTAGCTCCTGTTTTGTAAACAGCCGCATCTCTGAAAATCAGCACAAGCTCTGAGAGCACTTTTTTCAGTAAAGACTTGTTTTTTTCCTTGTCTTTATCTTTATCAAATATCGGAGTTATCTCCATCAATGCCAATTCATACGGCTTTACAATTGCCTGTGCCATATCCGAAGCGATTTTTACTGCATTTTCATCTTTTTCGGGCTGTTCATTTTGTCCGAGGTCGATTATCATCGCTCTTGAACGTATTGTTTCAAGAAAAACATTTCGCGATTTATCCAGAAGTATGAAACATGCATACTCGGGAGGTTCTTCAAAAACCTTCAGAAGTGCATTCTGCGCCTGTTCATTCATAAGTCCTGCATTTTCAATGATGTAGACTTTTTTTGAAGCTTCGTTAGGCAGAATATATGCATCGCTTCGTATTTCTCTTATCTCGTCAACCTTGATAAGCTTTCTGTCTGAATCGGACTCCAGCACAAAAATATCGGGATGATTTGAGCTTTGCGCCTTGATACAAGCCATACAATTTCCGCAAGGTTTTTTTTCTTCACTCTCGCAAACCAATGCACTTGCAATATAAAGCGCAGTTTCAAGGCGTTTTTCCTCAGTCGAGCGTTCAATTATCACAGCCGACGGCATTGTGCCGCTTTCAAGCTTAATGTCAATATTTCTCATACTTTGTAGAACTGTTCAACATCAAGCACAAAAATTGTTGCGCCGCCGACATTTACTTTTACTGCCGGTGCAATAACCGAGCCCGGTAACATAGGATAAACTAATTCGGATCTTTCACTTGAATATGTCTTTACTATTTCAATGACTTCGTCAACCTTTTCGTCTTCAACACCAACGAGAATCGTTACATTTCCTGCTCTCATAAAACCGCCTGTAGTAGGCAATTTAGTTGCATAGAAACCCGCTTTTGTTATTCCGTTTACAACGTTGTTGCTGTCATCTGAGTTTACTATTGCTATAACTAATTTCATAATAAAACCTCCGATTCATTTATAATTGTACACCTAATCAATTTATTATAACATAAAAATCATTTTAATACAATCCTTAAATGAGAAAATCCGTTTT